>JAKEEX010000213.1 GCA_022616315.1 Myxococcaceae bacterium | reverse complement strand
TTACCCCTCCGCGCTGCCGGGGGTCTTGCCGGGGTCCGGGTAGGGGTGCTTGCGGTGGGGCACGTCCTCGTCGTCTCCCTCGGCCGAGCCCGGGGTATGGCCGGGAATCTCCTCCTGTGGACTCCCCACGTAGCCCCGCTCGTCGCCGGACGGGTCGAAGAGTCGCTTGCGCTCCTTGGGGTCTGCCATCGCTTCCTCCATGCAGTTCCTGAGGACAGATAAACAGCCAGGCTCCGCGAGCACCACGGTCAGCGGACTGGCAGGGGGGAGCCCGCCTCCACGTTCAGGCGTGGGCCGCCATCGACATCCGCAGCCCTCCCATCGGACGGAGGGTGATGGTCGGCTCGGGCGCCAGTGGCGTGCCCGGAATGATGTCCAGCCGGAAGCGCTGCGCCAGGGTGGCGACCACCAGCGTCAGCTCCATCAGGGCGAACTGGTTCCCGATGCACTGGCGCGGCCCGCCACCGAAGGGGAAGTAGGCGAAGCGGGGGAGGGTGGCGACACGCTCGGGACGGAAGCGGTCCGGGTCGAACCCCAGGGGGTTCTCCCAGAGCGCCGGGTGCCGGTGCGTCACCCACGGGCTGACGAGCACGAAGGTGCCCGCACGGACGCGGTAGCCGCCAAGCTGGTCGTCCTCGCTCGGACCGCGCGAGAAGATCCACGCCGGTGGGCACAGGCGCAGCACCTCGTCGATGACCTGGCGCGTGTAGACGAGCCGGGGCACGTCCTCCACCGTGGGGCTGCGGCCCCCGAGCACCTGCACGAGCTCTTCCTTCAGCCTGCGTCGCACACCCGGGTTGAGTGACAGGTAGACCCACGTCCACGAGAGCGCATTGGCGGTGGTCTCGTGCCCGGCGAGGAGCAGCGTGAGGACCTCGTCGCGCAGCTGCGTGTCGCTCATGTGCTCGCCGGTCTCCTCGTCCACGGCCTCCATCAGCATGGCGAGCAGGTCATCGCCGCTTCCGCCCTCCCGGCGTCGGCGCTCGATGATGCCGCGGACCACGCGGTCCAGCAGCGCGCCTGCACGCGTGGCGGCGAGGTTGGCCGGAGTGGGCACGCTGCGTGGAAGGGCGAAGGGCTTGAGGATGCGGGCGTTCGCGAAGCGGAGGGCAACGGTGAGCGCACGGCGGAGCTCCTGCGCCTCGCTGCTGACGTCCGTGCTGAAGAGCGTCTGTCCCGCGACCTTCAGCGTCAGCGCCATCATTCCACCGGCCACGTCCACCGGGTGCGCGCCGGCTCCCTCGGAGGCCCACGTCTCCGCGAGCGACTCCGCGGCACGCACCATGGTGTGCGCGAAGCCGGCGAGGCGCTGACGGTGGAAAGCCGGTTGCGCGAGCCGCCGCTGCCGGAGCCAGAGCTCTCCCTCGCTCGTGACGAGCCCCTGTCCGAGCAGCTCCCGCACCGTGTCGAAGCCGCGCGTCTGCTTGGTGTAGATGCGCGCGTTGTCCACGAGGACGCGACGCACGCCCTCGGGGTGGCACACGAGTGTCACCTCCCGTGGCCCCACAGGGATGCGCACCACGTCCCCATATTCCCGTGCCATGGAGAGGAGGAAGCCCAGCGGGTCGCGCTGGAGCGCGCGGAGCTGACCGAGCGGAAAGGCGCGCGGAGGGCCGGGGGGCAGCGGGAGCGCGGCGGCAGGCGAGGTGGTGGAAGGAGCGGGGGCGGCGGTCATCACGGGAGCGAGCATGCGTGAGGGACGCCAGCGACTTCCAGGGACCTTCATGTCCGCTGTCCCCCACAGCGCATCGCGCCATCGAGTGCCCTGGTCCACGAAGGAGACAGGGACGCGCGCGTGACGAGCGTGCGACATCGGGCACTCGTTCCGGCCACGCCGCCTGAGCCCTGGAGTCGCCGCGCTAGGCTCGTGGACCTCCTCTCCACATGGAGCGCGCGACGATGTCCGCCCAGCTTTCGGCTCGGGGGAGCGCGGCCCCTCCCGCGCCCAGCTACACCGGTTACGCCGCGGCGCTGCGTGGTCGGAGCCTCCCTGCGGCCTTCGTGGACCTGGACCTCTTGCGGGAGAACGCGCGCACGCTGGTCCGTCGCGCGGGCGGAAAGCCTCTGCGCGTGGCCTCCAGGTCCGTGCGCTCGGTCCAGCTCCTCGAGCTGGTGCTCCGTGAGGTGCCGGGCGTCCACGGCGTCCTGTGCTTCAGCGCGCGCGAAGCGGCCTTCCTCGCCGGACGGGGGCTGACGGACCTCCTCGTCGCCTACCCGACGGTGGATGCCGGAGGACTCGCGGAGGTGTGCCAGCAGCTGGCGAAGGGCGCCCTCATCACGCTCGCGGTGGACTGCGCCGAGCACGTGCGTCGCGCAGGTGAAGCCGCCCGTGCCGCGGGCGTGGCCGTGCCCCTCTGCATCGACGTGGACATGTCGTCCTCGTATCCGGGGCTGCACTTCGGCGTCCGGCGCTCGCCGCTCCGCGAGGTCCGGGAGGTTGTGGCCCTCGCGCGCACCGCGGCGTCGACGCCCGGCGTGAGGCTGGAGGGCGTGATTGGCTACGAGGCGCAGATTGCGGGGGTGCAGGACGCAGCCGCCGCGCAGGGCCCGCGCAACGCGGTCATCCGCCTCCTCAAGGAGCGCTCGTTCTCCGCGGTGGTGGCGCGGCGCACTGCGGTCGTGAAGGCGCTCGCACGGGAGGGCTTCTCGTTGCGCTTCGTCAACGGCGGTGGCACCGGCAGCCTCGAGCGCACGCGCGAAGACCCGAGCGTCACCGAGCTTGCTGCCGGCTCCGGCCTCTTCGCGCCCGCGCTCTTCGATGGGTACCGCGATTTCCGCCACCTGCCGGCCGCAGGCTTTGCACTTCCCATCTGCCGCATCCCCGCACCGGGGCTCTTCACCGCGCTCGGTGGCGGCTACGTGGCTTCCGGGGCCGCCGGACCGGACCGTCTGCCGCAGCCCTACCTGCCGGAGGGGATGCGGCTGCTGCCCCACGAGGGCGCGGGCGAGGTGCAGACGCCGCTCGCCTACGGTGGCCCGCAACCGCTGGGCCTGGGCGACCCCGTGTTCTTCCGTCACGCGAAGGCGGGAGAGCTGTGCGAGCACTTCAACACCCTGGTGCTCCTGTCCGAAGGGCGCGTGGTGGGCGAGGCGCTCACGTACCGCGGTGAGGGGAGATGCTTCCCATGATGGGCTACAAGGACGGTCTCGGCTGATATGACCGGGCGCAGAAAGGGAGCTCGCTCATGACGGATGCACCCCAGCGGCGCTTCTCCGGCGACATCGTCCCGGGAAGCTTCGGCAGCGACCGATACCTGTTGCGCAAGCGCTTCTTCAAGCTGTTCGGAGAGGGCTTCCACATCTTCGACCCCACGGGACGCGTCGCGTTCTACGCGGAGATGAAGGCGTTCCGGCTGAAGGAGGACCTGCGTATCTACGCGGACGAGGAGCGGCGCACGGAGCTGCTCTCCATCCGGGCACGCTCCATCCTCGACTTCGGGACGACCTACGACGTCACCGACGCGCGCACGGGCGAGCGGGTGGGAGCACTCCGCCGCAAGGGCCTGCGCTCGCTCCTGCGTGACGCATGGGTGGTGCTGGACGCGAACGACCGCGAGGTGGGCGCCATCGAGGAGGACAACCTCGTGTTGGCGCTGCTGCGCCGCTTCCTCATCAACCTGGTGCCGCAGACCTTCCAGGGCACGCTGGAAGGCGCACACGTCTTCACCTTCGCCCAGCGCTTCAACCCTTTCATCCTCAAGCTGGAGCTGGACTTCACGCCGGACGTGGGTCGCCGGCTGGACCGGCGGCTCGGAATCGCCGCAGCCATCCTGCTGGGCGCCATCGAGGGGCGGCAGGACTGAGGCCACGGGCGGTGCCCCGCACCGGCCATGATCGACTACGACCCGCATAGCTGGACGCACTTCCTCGACGTCCGGGGCTCGATGGTCCGGGAGATCGTCGGGCGGGTGCTGACGTGCGTGGTGTGGTCCGCGGTGGTGACGGCCTTCCACCTCTACGTGCACCCGGTAGGGATTCAGCCCACGGTGCATTCCCTGGCGGGGATTGCGCTGAGCCTGCTCCTGGTCTTCCGCACCAACGCCTCCTACGACCGCTTCTGGGAAGGACGGAAGCTGTGGGGGGGCATCGTCAACCAGACCCGCAACCTGGCACGCGCCGCGGGCGTGTTCCTGCGCGGGGACGCCGCCCTCTATGGCGCGCTCGTGCGCTGGACCGTGACGTTCCCGTACGCGGTGGCGGGCGTGCTCCGGGGAGTGGTGGACCTCGGCCCGGTGGCCGGGACGCTTCCGCACGAGCAGGTGGAGCGCGTGCGCGGCGCGCAGCACGTGGCGCTTGCGGTGGCGTGCGAGCTGAGCGCGCGGCTCGACGAGGGGCGACGCAAGGGCCACTACCCCGAGTACGTCCACATGCAGCTCGACCAGAACGTCCAGCAGCTCGTGGACTTCCTGGGGGGCTGCGAGCGCATCCACAAGACGCCGCTCCCCTTCGCGTACGTGGTGCACCTGCGCCGGGCGCTCGTCCTCTACTGCTTCTCGCTGCCCTTCGCGCTGGTGGAGACGTTCGGCTGGGTGACGGTGCCCGAGACGTTCGCGGTGGCGTACGTCCTCTTCGGCATCGAGGAGATCGGCGTGGAGATCGAGGACCCCTTCGGCCACGACGACAACGACCTGCCGCTGGAGCACATCTGCGCCAACATCCAGGCGAACCTGCTGGCCCTGCTGCCTCCGGAGGGCACGCCTTCCGGCGCGACGCCGTCGGTGGCGTCCCGCGGCTGAGGTTCGCAGTGCCGCCTGCACGACCAGGGCCAGGCGCGCCCCTTCCCGTGTCGACTCGCCCTTCACTACGCTTCCCATCGGCCGGGTGACGCATCGTCGACGCGGGGGTCTTCATGGCCGAGGAGCGCGTGGTTCTCACCATCGATCTTGGGACGAGCGGGCCGAAGGCCGCGGTCGTCAACGCGGCAGGTGAGGTGCTGGGCTCGGCTCGTGGCGCTCTGAGGACCCTGTTCGGCGCGGATGGCTCCGCCGAGCAGGATCCGGAGCAGGTGTGGGCCACCACGCTTGCGAGCTGCCGGGAGGCTCTGGCCACCTCCCGCGTCCAGCCCCGGCAGGTGGCGGCGATCGTTCCGTCCAGCCAGTACTCCTCGGTGATCCCGGTCGATGCCCAGTGCAGGCCGGTGATGAACATGATCACCTGGATGGATCAACGTGGCGCCCCCGGGCGGCTCGAGAAGGAGCCGGGGGTCCGCAGACCCTCCGATTCGCTCCTGGCGCTCGCGCAGTGGCTGCGCATCCATGGGCTCGCTCCCATCGAGGGTGGCATCTCGCTGACGCACATGCGCTGGCTGCGCTCCTGCCGCCCCGAGCTCTACGAGCGCACCGCCTGGTTCTTCGAGCCCATGGACTTCCTGGCGTTCCGCTTCACCGGCCGCGCCACCGCGAATCCATGCTCTGCGTACATGTGGCTGCTGACCGACAACCGCTCGCTCGCCACCACCCGGTGGCATCCCCAGCTCGTGGCGCAGTCGGGCATCAGCGCGGACAAGCTGCCGGAGCTCGTCCCCGTCGGGTCCGAGGTGGGGCCCGTGACCGCCGAGGTTGCCCATGCGCTCGGCCTGGAGCGGTCGACGATGGTGCTGAGCGGCATGCCCGACACCCAGGCCGGTGTGCTCGCGGCCGGGGCGTTCCGTGGCACGCACGCAGCCGTGTCCATCGGCAGCACGGCCGTCCTCTCCAGCCACGTCCCGAAGAAGAAGCTCGATCCCCTGGCCAGCATCTGGGCCATGCCCAGCCCCACCGGCGACTGCTTCCTGATGTCCGCCGAGAATGGTGTGGCCGGCTCCGCGGTGGATCACTTCGTCCGCAACATCGTGCTGTCGCCAGAGCCGACGCTGTCCGACGCCTCCCACCCGTTGATGTACGACGCGCTCAATCAGTACGCTGCAGAGGCCCCGGCTGGCGCAGGCGGCCTGCTCTACCTCCCGTGGCTCCGTGGCTCGCTCGCGCCGGCGGTCGACGGCCGCGCACGTGGCGGGTTCATCAACCTGGGACTCGAGCACGATCGCCGCTCGATGGCGCGTGCGGTGCTCGAGGGGATTGCGCTCAACCTCAAGTGGCTGCGGGGTCCCTCCGAGCGCTTCCTGAAGCGGGAGATCTCGCACTTCGTCCTGTATGGCGGCGGCGCCCGGTCGGATCTGTGGTGCCAGATCCTCGCAGATGTCATGGGCTCCCCCGTTCACCAGATGGCCGCCGCCGGCTTCGCCAACAACGTGGGCACGGCCCTGTTCGGGTTCTCGAAGCTCGGCCAGCTCGGCATCGACGACCTCCCGCGCCGCGTGGCCATCAAGCGCGTCTATGAACCCGACCCCGCGCACCGGGAGTGCTACGCCGAGCTCGGGGAGCGGTTCATCGACGCCTACAAGAGCAACAGGCCCCTCTTCCACAAGCTGCACGCAGCCCGCCGACTCTTCCAATCTGGAGACTCCCGATGACCAACCCGCTCTATCCCTATGCAGAACGCTTCGGAGTGCTGTCAGGTATGCCGGAGCGGGGCATGCCTGCGGCCGACATCCTGGGGCAGCTGAAGGCGCTGGCCGCAGAGGAGGACCATGCCTGGGAGGGGGGAAAGTGCTCGGGAACGATGTACAGCGGCGACCGTGAGCACTACGCCCTGATCAACCAGGTGTTCGCGATGTACTCGCACGTCAATGCACTCCAGCGCGACATGTGCCCGAGCATGACCCGCTTCGAGAGCGAGATCCTCGCGATGACGCTCGACATGCTGAACGGGCAGGCCGTCACTGCGGCCAACCACGAGCACCGCGCCTGCGGCGTGATCGGGGCGGGGGGCACCGAGAGCATCCTCCACTCCATCCTGGCCTACAGGGACAAGGCGCTCGCAGAGCGCGGCATCACGGCGCCGCAGATGATCTGGCCGGACACGGCCCACCCGGCGTTCCTCAAGGCCGCTCACCTGTTCGGGGTCGAGCTGATCGTGGCCCCCACGGATCCCACCACCACGCAGGTGGACCTGGACTTCGTCCGCAAGGCCATCACCGACCGCACCGTGGTGCTGATCGGCTCGGCGGGGAACTATCCGTACGGGACCATCGACCCGATCGAAGCGCTGTCCGACCTGGCGCTGGAGCACGGCATCGGGCTCCATGTCGATGGGTGTCTCGGCGGCTTCATCCTCCCGTGGGGTGAGAAGCTGGGCTACGACCTCCCGCGCTGGGACTTCCGCGTCCCCGGTGTGACGTCGATCTCGGCCGACGCCCACAAGTATGGGTATGGGCCCAAGGGCCTCTCGGTGCTCGCGTGGCGCGACAAGAGCTATCGCAAGTACGACTACTACATCGAGGGAGGCTGGAAGGGCGGTCTCTACGCGTCGTCCGGGCTGCTCGGCAGCCGGTCTGGCGGCATCATCGCGGCGTCCTGGGCCGCCATGGTCGAGCTCGGGGCCGCAGGTTACACCGCGCGTGCCAGGAAGATCTTCGAGACCTCGTTTGCGATGCAGGACGCGGTCCGCAGCCACCCGGAGCTCAGGCTCATGGGCAAGCCGACGTTCTGCTTCTCCTTCACCTCGGACGCGTTCAACGTGTATCACGTCAATGATTACATGGTGACGAGGGGCTGGCGCTTCAACGGTCAGCAGAGGCCGCCCGCCATCCACATGTGCGTCACCGGACCGCAGACCCAGGCCGGTGTGGTGAAGACCTTCGCGGACGATCTGACCGCTGGGGTCGCCTACGCGCACCAGCACCGCGACGAGACGCCCATGAGCGGGTCGATGTATGGCGGCGCAGGTGGGAGCGAAGACCATCAGGCCCTTGCCGAGGGCATGGGGATGTATCTCGACGCCATCGCCGACGGGCCCATCTAGGACGATGCACGAGACGAGCGAAGGACTGATGGATGCCGCCGCCGAGGTGGCGCAGCTGGCCGGGGGCGTGGCGCTGGAGCACTTCCGCCGCCGCCTCGTCGTGGAGACGAAGAGGGACGGCTCGCCCGTCACGGACGCGGACCGTGCCGCCGAGCGTGCCGCGCGCGACTGGCTCACCCGGCGCTTTCCCCAGGACGGCATCCTCGGGGAGGAGCTCGGGGAGGAGCGGCCCGAGGCCCCGCGCCGCTGGGTGCTCGACCCCATCGACGGCACCCGCACCTTCGTGCGCGGTGTCCCGCTGTGGGGCACGCTGGTGGGGCTCGTCGAGGGGGAGCGCGTCCTGTGCGGCGCGGCCTGCTTCCCGGCGGTGGGCGAGCTGCTGGTGGCCGCCCCGGGCAAGGGCTGCTTCTGGAACGGCCAGCGCGCGCAGGTGTCGGAGGTGGCACGCGTGGAGGACGCGTGCGTCTGCATCACCGACGACCGCTTCCTCCAGCACCCGGACCGGGGCGAGCGGTGGCGCGGCCTCGCCCGGCGCGCGGCCCTCAGCCGCACCTGGGGCGACTGCTATGGCTACCTCCTGGTGGCCACCGGCCGCGCCGAGGTGATGGCGGACGAGGTCCTCTCTCCCTGGGATGCCGTCGCGCTCCTGCCCATCATCACCGAGGCGGGCGGGGCGTTCACCGACTGGGCAGGGAACCCCAGCGCGTTCGGCGGCAACGGCATCGCCACCAACGGCGCGCTCGCGAGAGAGGTCCGGGGGCTGCTCGGGGTGCCGTGAGGGAGCTCGCACTCCCCTGCGACAACACGAACGGCGCAGCGGCCACCTCCACCGCCGCTTCGGGGTGGCCTCCCCGTCGCACCTACCTGCCGGAAGCGACACCCTCACGCCCCAGGGTGCTGAACGGTTTCACGCCAAACGGGTAGCTCGAACGTCCGAGCGATATTGGACCAAAGCCGCTTGTGCCACCGTGGTTGGCGGGAAGCGACGGGCGCGTCCGCACACGACGGCCCGACGTGGA
>JAKEEX010000212.1 GCA_022616315.1 Myxococcaceae bacterium | reverse complement strand
GGCAGATGGGACTGCCCGGCGGCACGCTGGCGGGAGTCGCCTTCGTGGGCGCGCTGCTCGGCTTCCTGCCCTACAACTTCCCCCCGGCGCGGATCTTCCTCGGGGACACCGGGGCGCTCTTCATCGGCTACGTGCTCGCGCTCCTGTCCCTGGAGGGCTTCCGCAAGGTCACGGTGCTGACCTTCGTGGTGCCGCTCCTCGCGCTTGCGGTCCCGATCCTCGACACGGCGCTCTCGATCCTGCGCCGGGTGCGCCGACGCCGCCCCATCTTCGCCCCGGACCGGGAGCACATGCACCATCGCCTGCTCGAGGCCGCGGGGTCCCAGCGCTCCGCGGTGCTCTCGATCTACTTCCTCACGGGCTGCTTCTGCGTCATCGCGGTGTCGTTCACGCGGCTGCAGGGCTACGCGGCGATCGTGTTCCTGGGGGCCGTGGCGGTGCTCACGATCCGCCTGCTCCGCAACCTCGGCCTCTTCGACATGGGCGGCGTCGGGGCGGCGCCCGCGCGGCCCGCGTCGGGCGAGCGGAAGAAGGCATGAGCCAGCGGTGCGCGCTCGTCACGGGGATCACCGGGCAGGACGGCTCGTACCTGGCGGAGTGGCTCCTCGCGAAGGGTTACGCGGTGCACGGCATGGTGCGCCGCTCGAGCACCGAGAGCTTCGAGCGCATCGCGCACCTGCACGACCGGGTCGTCCTCCACCAGGCCGACCTGCTGGACCAGAGCTCGATCGTGAACCTGCTGCGCGGAGTGCAACCCTCCGAGGTGTACAACCTCGCGGCCCAGTCCTTCGTGCCCACCTCGTGGCTGCAGCCCTCGCTCACCGGGGAGTTCACCGCGCTGGGCGTGATGCGCATGCTCGAGGCGCTGAAGCTCGTGGTGCCGGAGGCGCGCTTCTACCAGGCGTCGAGCTCGGAGATGTTCGGCAAGGTCCGCGAGACGCCGCAGAGCGAGTCCACGCCCTTCTATCCCCGCAGCCCCTACGGCGTCGCCAAGGTGTTCGGGCACTGGATCACCGTGAACTACCGGGAGAGCTTCGGGCTCTACGCGGTGTCGGGGATCCTGTTCAACCACGAATCGCCCCGGCGCGGCCGCGAGTTCGTGACCCGCAAGATCAGCGAGAGCGTGGCGCGCATCAAGCTCGGCCTCGACCACGAGCTGCGCCTGGGGAACCTCGACGCGCGCCGCGACTGGGGCTACGCGCCCGAGTACGTGGAGGCCATGTGGCGCATGCTCCAGGCGCCGCGGCCGGGCGACTACGTGGTGGGTACGGGCAAGCACCACTCGGTGGGGGATTACGTGCGCGT
>JAKEEX010000211.1 GCA_022616315.1 Myxococcaceae bacterium | reverse complement strand
CTGGTGGTGGCATCCTCGCTCCGCGAGGCGGCGCTGGAGGCCTTCCGCACGCACCCCGAGCTGAGCACCGAGCCTGCCACGCACCTGGGGGTGGGCAGCGCGGTCCGGGGGGACCGGGCCGCGGTGGTGGCGCTCTTCGTCGAGCGCCTGGCCGAGCTCGAGCCCTTCCCACGTCAGCTCCCGGCGCCCGGCCTCTCGCGCCGTCTGTGCGGCCGTCTGGAGTCGGGCCTGAAGATGGCCGAGGTCTTCGTCACGCGTCCCGCCGGGGACGTGGCACGCGCGGCGACGCACCTGGAAGGGACCCGCTTCTGCGCGCCGCTGGACTTCACGAGCAACGGTCTCCACGAGGTGGAGGTGGTGGCGCGTGGCCCGAATGGACCCGAGGTCGTGGCGCTGTTCCATGTGGAGGTGGGCGCGCGACGAGGCCGCGCGAAGCGCGAGCACCTCGAGGAGCCGAGGACGGACGAGGCAGCACGCGCCCAGATGGTGGAGCGGGTCAACGCCCTGCGCCGCGCGCACGGCGCTTCGCCCCTGGTGGCGGACCCCGCACTGGACGCCGTGGCCCAGGCCTACAGCGATCGCATGGCGCGCGAGGGCTTCTTCGCGCACGTGGCCCCCGACGGCTCGGACCTGCGCAAGCGCCTCACCCAGGCGGGCTATGCCTACCGCGCGGCAGGCGAGAACCTCGGCTTCGCCCCGGGTCCCATGTCCGCACAGCGGGGCATCGAGCAGTCACCGGCCCACCGCGGCAACCTGCTCGGAACCTCCTTCACGCGCCTGGGCATCGGGCTCGCGTACAGGGAGCGCAACGGCCAGCGGGACCTGGTGCTCACCCAGGTGCTCGCAGACCCCGTCGTCACGTCCGGCCGGGGCACGGCGGCGGAGGCATACGCCGCGCTCGCGAAGGCCCGCGAGGCGCTCGGGCTGAAGCCGCTGGTGCGAAGCGAGGTGCTCGAGCAGATTGCCCGCGACCACGCCCGCCGTGCCCTCGCCGCAGACGAGCCTTCCGACGTGCTGCCCGGGTCCACGCTCCACGAGCGCGCGTTCGCGGCCCTTCCCGACGTGGAGCGCGTGACGGTGGATCTCTACGTCGCGGATGCTGCGACGAGCCTGCCGGACTCGGACAACCTCAAGGATGCGCGGAACACGCAGGTGGGCATCGGATTCGTGCGGGGGGACTCGCCGCGCTACGGCCCCGGGCGCACCTGGGTGGTCGTCATCTATGCCTCGGGAGGCTGAGGCCTGAGAAACGAACGCGGGCGCCCCACCCGGCGGACCGGAGAAGGACACCCGCGTGGACTCGAGGTTCGCCGGGTCTCAGACCGGACGGCGCTGGGTGGCGTACGACTCCAGCGTCACCTGCGGCGGCGCCGCCATGCTGTAGAGCGGGCACTTCATGCAGGTGAAACTCTGCCACCCACG
>JAKEEX010000210.1 GCA_022616315.1 Myxococcaceae bacterium | reverse complement strand
GGAGCTCATCACGCCCATCGCCATGGAGAAGGAGCTGCGCTTCGCCATCCGCGAGGGCGGCCGTACCGTGGGCGCCGGCGTCGTTGCAGAGGTGATTGCCTAGTCGAAGTTCCTCAGGCACGCCCAAGTGCCAGCAGGGGGAGGCCCGGAGGTACGGCTTCCCCCTGCAGTCGTTGAAGACCGAGGTCAGCCATGCCGAAGGGCAACCGCACCATCATCTCGCTCGAGTGCACCGTGTGCCACGAGCGCAACTACACCACGACGAAGAACAAGCGGAAGAGCCAGGAGAAGCTCGAGCTCTCCAAGTTCTGCCCCCGGGAGCGGAAGCACACGGTCCACAGGGAGGGGAAGGTCTAGAGCTGTCGTGAAGCGCTTAGGCCAGTAGCTCCAACGGTAGAGCAGCGGTCTCCAAAACCGCGTGTTGGGGGTTCGAATCCCTCCTGGCCTGCCAATTGTGAGAAGTTGGGCCCCCGGCGCTATGATTCAGGGCGCCGGGGGCCGTCGTTTGTCAGTGGCACCCCGGATTCGAGTCCGACGAAGTGAGGCCTTACGCACATGGCGAGTGGAACTGAGGCGAGCGAGCAGGCGAACCGCGCGGGCATGGACCCGCTGCGGCTGGTGGTCATCTTCCTGCTGCTGGCAGGCATCGTCCTGGGCCTGTTCCTGGAGAAGCTGTTCGGGCTCCTCCTCACGGCCCTGAACGTGGGCGATGCGGTGCTCATCGAGGGTCTGGACTGGCGCGTGAGCACGGCACTCGGGTTCGCGCTGGCCGCGGCCCTGGCGCTCTCCGTCTACTTCCGGCCACGCACCAGGGCCCTGGCCTCCGAGGTGGCGGGCGAGCTGATGAAGGTCACCTGGCCCTCCTGGCTGGAGACCCGCACCTCCACCATGGCGGTGGTGGTGGCCAGCGTCATTGCGGCGGTGATCCTGTTCGCGATCGACAACATCGCACTCCGGCTGATGGTGGAATGGCTGCCGGCAGTGTGGGCGAGGTTGTGATGTCCAAGCGCTGGTACGTCGTCCAGACCTACTCCGGGTACGAGAACAAGGCCAAGCAGAGCCTCGAGGAGCGGATCCGCCTGGAGTCCCTGCAGGACGAGTTCGGCGACATCCTCATCCCCATGGAGCAGGTGGTGGAGATGAAGGGCGGGGAGCGCAAGACGTCCCGCCGGAAGTTCTTCCCGAGCTACATCTTCGTGCAGATGGAGATGAACGACCGGACCTTCCACCTGGTGAAGAACACCCCGAAGGTGACGGGGTTCCCCGGCGCGGTGGGCAAGGAGCAGCCCCATCCCATCTCCGACAAGGAGGTGGAGCGCCTCACCAGTCAGGTTGCCGAGGGCGCGGTCAAGCCGAAGCCCAAAGTGCAGTTCGAGGAGGGGGACACGGTCCGCGTCATCGACGGTCCGTTCGCCAACTTCAACGGCTCCGTGGAGGAGGTCAACGCGGAGAAGGGCCGGCTCAAGGTGCTGGTCTCCATCTTCGGCCGCGCCACCCCGGTGGAGCTGGACTTCATGCAGGTGGAGAAGACCACCGGCTAAGCAGGTGTCTCATCGTGGGAGAGCGCGTCAACGCTCGTTCGCACCACGTCGTCGAAAGGCAGCGTCATGAAGAAGGTCACAGGGCAGGTCAAGCTGCAGATTCCCGCAGGGAAGGCGAACCCCGCGCCGCCCATCGGTCCCGCGCTCGGTCAGCAGGGCGTGAACATCATGGAGTTCTGCAAGCAGTTCAACGCCAGGACCCAGGCCGAGGCGAAGGAGGCCCTCATCATCCCGGTGATCATCACGGTCTACCAGGATCGCTCCTTCACCTTCATCCTCAAGACGCCGCCGGCGGCCATCCTCATCAAGAAGGCCGCAGGGCTCCACACGGAGAAGAAGAAGGGCAGCGGCGCCAAGAAGCCGGGCAAGGAGAAGGTGGGTCAGATCACCGACGCCCAGCTGACGGACATCGCCAAGAAGAAGATGACGGACATGACCGCAGGCTCGCTGGAGGCCGCCAAGGCCACCATCGCGGGCACCGCGCGCTCCATGGGCATCGACGTCGTCTGATTGCGCCCAGGGTTTCCTCTCTTCTTCTTCTCTGAAAAAGGATTTCGACATGGCGAAGGCTGGCAAGAAGTTCCGCGCCGCTGAGGCGCAGATGGACCGCAACAAGCGTTACGCGGTGGGCGAGGCGTTCCAGGTCCTCAAGAAGGCCGCGGAGGCGCGCAGCACCAAGTTCGATCAGTCCGTGGACGTGGCCATCAACCTGGGCGTGGACCCCAAGCACGCGGACCAGATGGTGCGTGGCGCCGTGGTGCTCCCGCACGGCGTGGGCAAGACCGTCCGCGTGGCGGTGTTCGCCAAGGGCGAGAAGCAGCGCGAGGCCGAGGAGGCCGGCGCGGACATCGTGGGTGCCGAGGACCTCCAGAAGCGCATCGAGGAGGGCTTCCTGGACTTCGACACCGTCGTGGCCACCCCGGACATGATGGGTGTGGTGGGCCGGCTGGGTAAGGTGCTCGGTCCCCGCGGCCTCATGCCCAACCCGAAGGTGGGCACCGTCACCATGGACGTGCGCAAGGCCGTGACGGAGGCCAAGGGCGGCAAGATCGAGTTCCGCGTGGAGAAGGCGGGCATCGTCCACGCGCCCGTGGGCAAGGCCTCCTTCAGCGCGGACAAGCTGGAGGCCAACTTCAACGCCCTGGTGGACCTGGTGATGAAGCTCAAGCCCTCCACCGCCAAGGGCGTCTACCTCAAGGGGGTGGCCGTCTCGACCACGATGGGCCCCGGTCTCAAGCTGGACACCACCGAGATCCTCGCCCGCCACAGGTAGGCCCTCCCGGGTGCCCCCATCTGTGGGGTGCTGACAGGTCCCGCGGCAGACCCCGTCCGCTCGGCGACGGTGCTCTGACCCCGCGCATGGGCCCTGACGGAGTCGTCAAGAAAGCACTGGACTCTGCGGACCGGCGCTGTTAAGCGCCCCCGCGTTGCATGCAGTGGGCCAGGGGGCTGAAGGATGCCTCCTGGCTTTGCTGTCAAGAACCCTGGTCCAAGACAGCAGGGACCGGGCCCGTGACGTGCTTCGCTGGTTGGCAACCGTGCAGTCGGACGGTCCGGCGGGGAGGCGTACCGGGACCGGTTCAAACGGCGCCCGTTCGAGGCCAGCCCTGCCCAGACTGGAGGTGCGGTGTGGAACTCGTCGGGAGCTCCTCTCGCTCTGCCATCCCGTGGCCCAGGCATCAAGCCCGCCCCTCAAAAAGGCGGACGCAGGTGAGGAGGTGAAGAGGGAATGCTCAAGAGCGAGAAGGAAGAAGTCATCCAGGAGCTGAACGCGAAGTTCAGCAAGGCCACGACCGCCATCGTCGCCGAGTTCAGCAAGCTGAACGTCGACACGGTGACGCGGCTGCGCAAGCAGCTGCGCGACAACGGGGTGGACTACAAGGTCCTCAAGAACACGCTGGCCAGGCGCGCGGCGAAGGGGACCAAGGTGGAGGTCGTCTCAGACGACTTCACCGGCCCCGTGGCCGCCATCCTGGGCTACGGCGACGTGGTCACCCCTGCCAAGGTGCTCTCCGGTTTCATCAAGGACCTGGAGACCATCAAGGTCCGCAGCGCCATGGTGGACGGCCGCAAGGTCGACGCCGCGGGCGTGCAGGCGCTGGCGAAGTTGCCGGGCCTCAACGAGCTCCGGGCGCAGCTGCTCGGGATGCTCACCCAGCCGGCCAGCAAGCTCGTCCGGACCATCGCGGCCCCGGGCTCGCAGCTGGCGCGCGTCGTCCAGGCGCACGTGGAGAAGGCGAACCCTTAGTTCCAAGCAGTTTTCCAACCGCATTTCCCGGGTCCGTCTGCTCCATGGAGTAGCGCCCGTTAGGACCAGAAGGAAAGAAACATGGCTGACCTGAACGCAATCATTGACCAGCTCTCCGGCCTCACCGTCATGGAGGCCGCCGAGCTCGTGAAGAAGCTCGAGGAGAAGTGGGGCGTCTCCGCCGCTGCCGCCGTGGCCGTGGCCGGCCCCGCCGCCGCTGCCGCCGCTCCGGTCGAGGAGAAGACGGAGTTCACCGTCGTCCTCGCCAACGCGGGCGCCAACAAGATCAACGTCATCAAGGAGATCCGCGCCATCACCGGCCTGGGCCTGAAGGAGGCCAAGGACCTCGTCGAGGGTGCGCCCAAGACCGTGAAGGAGGGCGTGTCCAAGGACGACGCCAAGAAGATGAAGGACCTGCTCACCGCGGCCGGCGCCACGGTCGAGATCAAGTAGTCGGAGAATCACCAGGAGCAAAGGGGCGGCCCGGCCTCGTCGAGAAAGCCGGGTCGCTCGCTCCAGAGGCAGGCCGGCGTCCCCTCGTGGGGCGCCGGCTTTGCCAATTGAAGTGAAGGCCGCTCGCCCCGGCCCCGAATTTCTCGACGCCGCCGTGCGTTACCGCCCAATGCACCCCGCTGCTCGCTAGCGCCTCCCGGGAGAGAGAATGCCGAGCCAGATCCAGAACAACTTCCGAGTGCGGAAGAGCTTCGCGAAGATCGCGAAGACCATCGACATTCCGAACCTCATCAACATCCAGAAGCAGTCCTACGAGAAGTTCCTCCAGGCAGACGTCCCTGCCGACAAGCGTGAGGACCTCGGACTGCAGGGCGTCTTCAAGTCGGTCTTCCCCATCCGCGACTTCAACGAGACGTCCTCGCTGGAGTTCGTGAGCTACCACCTGGAGAAGCCGAAGTACGACGTGGACGAGTGCCACCAGCGTGGCATGACGTACTCCGCCCCCATCAAGGTGGTGGTGCGCCTGGTCGTCTGGGACAAGGACGAGGAGACCGGCGCCCAGTCCATCCGTGACGTGAAGGAGCAGGAGGTCTACTTCGGCGAGATCCCGCTGATGACCCAGAACGGCACGTTCATCATCAACGGGACCGAGCGCGTCGTGGTGAGCCAGCTGCACCGCTCCCCGGGCGCCTTCTTCGACCACGACAAGGGCAAGAGCCACTCGTCCGGCAAGCTGCTCTACAACGCCCGCATCATCCCGTACCGCGGCTCGTGGATCGACTTCGAGTTCGACCACAAGGACATCCTGTACGTGCGCATCGACCGGCGCCGCAAGCTGCCGGCCACGGTCCTCATCCGCGCGCTCGGCGCGGTGGGTGACGCCGCCAAGAAGAACCCCATCACGTTCAAGGGCTCCACCGAGGAGATCCTCAACTACTACTACGCCACCGAGACCATCTACCTGCACAGCGGCAGCGAGTTCGAGAAGTCGGTCGAGCTCGAGCTGCTGCCGGGTCAGCGCGCCACGCGCGACATCAAGACCAAGTCCGGTGAGCTGATCGTCAAGAAGAACCGGAAGTTCACCCGCGGCGCCATCAAGAAGCTGGAAGCCGCGAAGATGAAGACGCTCCCCATCGACGCGGACGAGCTCTTCACCAAGGTCTCCGCCTACGACGTGGTGGACGAGTCCACCGGCGAGGTCATCCTCGAGTGCAACGAGGAGATCAGCCAGGAGAAGGTGGACGAGCTGCTCAAGCGCGGCGTCAAGGAGTTCAAGGTCCTCTTCATCGACAACCTCAACGTGGGCCCGTACCTGCGTGAGACGTTGATGCTGGACAAGATCGAGACGCCCGAGCAGGCGATCATGGAGATCTACCGGCGCCTGCGCCCCGGGGATCCGCCCACGCCCGAGACGGCGATCAACCTCTTCACCAACCTGTTCTTCAACCCCGAGCGCTACGACCTCTCCAAGGTCGGTCGCCTCAAGCTCAACTTCAAGTTCGGGCTGGAGGAGCCCCTGGATCAGCAGGTGCTGACCAAGCGGGACATCCTCGAGGTCATCCGCTACCTGATCGACCTGAAGAACGGGAAGGGGACCATCGACGACATCGACCACCTCGGCAACCGGCGCGTGCGCGCGGTGGGCGAGCTGCTCGAGAACCAGTACCGCATCGGCCTGGTGCGCATGGAGCGGGCGATCAAGGAGCGCATGAGCCTCCAGGAGATCGAGACGCTCATGCCGCACGACCTGATCAACGCCAAGCCGGTGACGGCGGTGATCAAGGAGTTCTTCGGCTCGAGCCAGCTGTCGCAGTTCATGGACCAGACCAACCCCCTGTCGGAGGTGACGCACAAGCGCCGCCTCTCGGCGCTCGGGCCCGGGGGTCTGACCCGCGAGCGCGCGGGCTTCGAGGTGCGCGACGTGCACCCGACGCACTACGGCCGCATCTGCCCCATCGAGACGCCGGAAGGCCCGAACATCGGCCTCATCGCGTCTCTGTCCACCTACGCGCGCGTCAACGAGTTCGGCTTCGTGGAGACGCCGTACAAGAAGGTGGAGGGCGGAAGCGTGACGGGCGACTCGGCCTTCTACTCCGCGCTCGAGGAGGAGAAGCACACCATCGCGCAGGCCAACGCGGAGACGGACAAGAAGGGTCGCTTCCAGGGTGACCTCATCCAGTCCCGCCGCGAGGGCGAGTTCGTCCAGGTGAAGCCCGAAGACGTGGACCTGATGGACGTGTCCCCGAACCAGCTGGTGTCGGTGGCCGCCTCCCTCATCCCCTTCCTCGAGAACGACGACGCCAACCGCGCGCTCATGGGCTCCAACATGCAGCGCCAGGCGGTGCCCCTCCTGCGCACCGCGGCGCCGCTCGTGGGCACGGGCATCGAGTCCATCGTGGCCCGGGACTCCGGCGTGTGCACGGTGGCCCGGCGCGACGGCGTGGTGGAGAGCGTGGATGCCAGCCGCATCGTCGTGAAGGCGGAGGTCCCCGCGGCCTTCGCCGAGGTGACGAGCGAGGTGGACATCTACAACCTCGTCAAGTACCAGCGCTCCAACCAGAACACCTGCCTCAATCAGAAGCCCATCGTCCGCAAGGGTGACCGGGTGAAGAAGGGGGACGTGCTCGCGGACGGCCCGGCGTGCGAGGCCGGTGAGCTGGCGCTCGGCGCCAACGTGGTCGTCGCGTTCATGCCCTGGCAGGGCTACAACTTCGAGGACTCCATCCTCATCAGCGAGCGCGTGGCGAAGGAGGACGTGTTCACGTCCATCCACATCGAGGAGTTCGAGTGCATCGCGCGCGACACCAAGCTCGGCAAGGAGGAGATCACCCGCGACATCCCGAACGTGGGTGAGGAGGCCCTCAAGGACCTCGACGAGAGCGGCATCATCCGCATTGGCGCGGAGGTGAAGCCCAGCGACGTGCTGGTGGGCAAGATCACCCCGAAGGGCGAGACGCAGCTCTCCCCCGAGGAGAAGCTCCTGCGCGCCATCTTCGGCGAGAAGGCCGGGGACGTGCGCGACAGCTCCCTGCGCGTGCCCCCCGGCGTGGTGGGCACCGTCATCAACGCCAAGGTGTTCAGCCGCAAGGGCGTGGAGAAGGACGAGCGCGCCAAGCAGATCGAGTCCATGGAGGAGGCCAAGCTCCTCAAGGACCAGAACGACGAGATCAAGGTCATCCAGGACTCGGCCCACGGCCGCATCCGCCGGATGCTCGACGGCAAGGAGGCGCAGGGGAAGCTCGTGGACGACAAGGGCCGCGTCCTCGTCAAGAAGGGGGACGTGCTCAACGCCGAGCTGCTCTCGACCGTGCCCTACAAGTACTGGGCGGAGCTCACCGTGGGTGACCCGGTGGACTCCAAGATCCGCGACATCCTCCGCAACCTGGAGGAGAACGTGGAGGCCGTGAAGCTGGCCTTCGGCGAGAAGATTGCCCGCATCAAGAAGGGGGACGAGCTCCCGCCGGGCGTCATCAAGATGGTCAAGGTGTACGTGGCCATCAAGCGCAAGCTCATGGTGGGCGACAAGATGGCCGGCCGCCACGGCAACAAGGGCGTGGTCAGCCGCATCCTCCCCGAGGAGGACATGCCCTTCCTCGAGGACGGCCGTCCCGTGGACATCGTGCTCAACCCGCTCGGCGTGCCGAGCCGCATGAACATCGGGCAGATCCTCGAGACGCACCTGGGCTGGGCCGCCAAGGGCGTGGGCGAGCAGCTGCAGAAGTACATCGACCAGTCCTGGAGCGGGGACGCCCTGCGCAAGCAGCTCAAGACCGTCTACGACGACAAGGGCTTCGGGGACTTCCTCGACAAGCTCTCCGACGAGGACGTGAAGGAAGTGGTCCGCAGGCTGAAGCGGGGCATCCACGTCGCGACGCCGGTGTTCGACGGCGCGCGGGAGCTGGAGATCCACGGGCTCCTGGACGAGGCCAACCTGCCCCGCTCGGGCCAGATGGTGCTCTTCGACGGGCGTACCGGCGAGCCGTTCGACCGGGACGTCACCGTGGGCGTGATGTACATGCTCAAGCTGCACCACCTGGTGGACGAGAAGATCCACGCCCGCTCCATCGGGCCCTACTCGCTCGTCACGCAGCAGCCCCTGGGCGGCAAGGCCCAGTTCGGCGGCCAGCGCCTGGGCGAGATGGAGGTCTGGGCCATGGAGGCCTACGGCGCCGCGTACTCCCTGCAGGAGTTCCTCACCGTCAAGTCGGACGACGTGGTGGGCCGCACGCGGATGTACGAGGCCATCGTCAAGGGTGACAACGTGCTGGAGTCCGGCCTGCCGGAGTCCTTCAACGTGCTGCTCAAGGAGCTGCAGTCGCTCGCCCTGGACGTGGAGCTCCTGGAGAACGCACCGCCCGAGCGGCAGCGGAGCTTCGGCGAGGGCCTGGACACCGGTGGTGGGGACGGCGCCGAGCGCCGCACCGGCACCGAGGCCTGAGGAAGCAGAAGCGTCCTCACCCAGCGCCCTCCTGGCGCGGGCATCCCCTCTCCCCGATGGGAGAGGGGAGGGGGTGAGGGGCCGTCAACGTGGTCAACACCTTTGAGCCGCGCCGTGAGCGCGGCCCCGTCGTTCCGGAGAGGCCATGAAGGACATCTTCAATTTCTTCGAGAAGCCGAAGGACCCGCTCTCCTTCAACGCCATCCGTATGGCGCTGGCGAGCCCCGACAAGATCCGCCAGTGGAGCCACGGCGAGGTCAAGAAGCCGGAGACCATCAACTACCGCACGTTCAAGCCGGAGCGGGACGGCCTGTTCTGCGCCCGCATCTTCGGTCCCGTGAAGGACTACGAGTGCAACTGCGGCAAGTACAAGCGCATGAAGCACCGCGGCGTGGTCTGCGAGAAGTGCGGCGTGGAGGTCATCCAGTCCAAGGTGCGCCGCGAGCGCCTGGGCCACATCACGCTCGCCACGCCCGTGGCCCACATCTGGTTCCTCAAGAGCCTGCCGAGCCGCATCGGCAACCTGCTCGACATCACGCTCAAGGAGCTGGAGAAGGTCCTCTACTGCGAGAGCTACATCATCATCGACCCGAAGGCGACCACGCTCACCCAGGGAGAGCTGGTCACCGAGGAGAAGCTCTACAAGCACTACGCCGAGTTCGGCGAGGACAGCTTCGTCGCCGGCATGGGCGGTGAGGCCGTCCGGGATCTGCTCAAGGCCCTGGACATCCCGAAGCTCTCCGAGTCCCTGCGCAAGGACATGCGCGAGACCACCTCCGAGGCCAAGCGCAAGAAGTTCGCCAAGCGCCTGAAGGTGGTGGAGGCATTCCGCATCTCCGGCAACAAGCCGGAGTGGATGATGCTGGACGTCATCCCCGTCATCCCGCCGGACCTGCGTCCCCTGGTGCCCCTGGACGGCGGCCGCTTCGCGACGTCCGACCTGAACGACCTCTACCGGCGCGTCATCAACCGCAACAACCGCCTCAAGAGGCTCCAGGAGCTCAACGCCCCGGACATCATCATCCGCAACGAGAAGCGGATGCTGCAGGAGGCGGTGGACGCCCTCTTCGACAACGGCCGCCGCGGCAAGACGATCACCGGTCCCAACAAGCGCCCGCTCAAGTCCCTCAGCGACATGCTCAAGGGCAAGCAGGGCCGCTTCCGCCAGAACCTGCTCGGCAAGCGCGTGGACTACTCCGGCCGCTCGGTGATCGTGGTGGGCCCGGAGCTCAAGCTCCACCAGTGCGGCCTGCCCAAGCTGATGGCGCTCGAGCTGTTCAATCCGTTCATCTACAACAAGCTCGAGGAGAAGGGGTACGTCACCACCATCAAGTCGGCCAAGAAGATGGTGGAGAAGGAGCGCCCGGAGGTCTGGGACATCCTCGAGGACGTCATCCGCGAGCACCCGGTCATCCTGAACCGCGCGCCCACGCTGCACCGCCTGGGAATGCAGGCCTTCGAGCCCGTGCTCATCGAGGGCAAGGCCATCCAGCTGCACCCGCTCGTGTGCGCCGCGTTCAACGCGGACTTCGACGGTGACCAGATGGCCGTCCACGTGCCGCTCTCCGTCGAGGCCCAGATGGAGGCGCGCGTGCTGATGATGTCCACCAACAACATCCTCAGCCCCGCGAACGGCAAGCCCATCATCGTCCCCACGCAGGACATGGTCCTGGGCATCTACTACATGACCCGTCCCCGCGAGTTCGCGCAGGGCGAGGGCCGCATCTTCGCGAGCCCGGACGAGGTGCGCGCCGCGTACGACCACGGCGAGGTGGAGCTGCAGGCGAAGGTCACCTGCCGCATCGACGGCGTGCGCAAGGACACCACGGTGGGCCGCGTCCTGCTGTGGGAGATCGTCCCGCGCCGCGTGGGCTTCGACGCCATCAACAAGGTGCTCGGCAAGAAGGAGCTCGGCAACCTCATCGACCTCACCTACCGCCTCACGGGTGAGAAGGAGACGGTGCTGCTCGCGGACCGCATCCGCAGCCTCGGCTACACCAACGCCACCCGCGCCGGCATCTCCATCGCGCTCAAGGACATGATCATCCCGCCGAAGAAGGCGGAGTTCCTCGAGTACGCGCGCAAGGAGGTGGCGGACATCGAGACCCAGTACCAGGAGGGTCTCATCACCGACGGCGAGCGGTACAACAAGGTCATCGACATCTGGGCCGAGGTCACCGAGAAGGTGGCCGGCGAGATGATGCAGCAGATCTCCCAGGAGGAGGTCCGCGGCATCAACAAGGACGGCAAGGAGGAGACGCGCAAGCAGCCGTCCTTCAACGCCATCTACATCATGGCGGACTCGGGCGCCCGTGGTAGCGCCCAGCAGATCCGCCAGCTGGCGGGCATGCGCGGCCTCATGGCCAAGCCCTCCGGTGAGATCATCGAGACGCCCATCACGGCCAACTTCCGTGAGGGCCTCTCGGTGCTCCAGTACTTCATCTCCACCCACGGCGCCCGCAAGGGTCTGGCGGACACGGCCCTCAAGACGGCCAACTCCGGCTACCTGACGCGCCGCCTGGTGGACGTGGCCCAGGACGCCATCATCAACGAGTACGACTGCGGCACCATGGACGGCCTGTACATCGGCGCCCTGGTGGAGGCGGGCGAGGTCATCGAGGCGCTCGGCGAGCGCATCCTCGGTCGCGTGGCGCTGGACGACATCCACGACCCGGTGACGGGCGAGGTGCTGGTCCGCGCGAACGAGGAGATCGACGAGGGCAAGGTCTCCAAGATCGAGAACAGCGGCCTGGACCGCGTGAGGATCCGCTCGGTGCTCACCTGCCAGGCCAAGCGCGGCATCTGCGTGGAGTGCTACGGCCGCGACCTGGCGCGCGGGCGCAAGGTCTCCATCGGTGAGGCGGTGGGCGTCATCGCCGCACAGTCCATCGGCGAGCCGGGCACGCAGCTCACCATGCGTACGTTCCACATCGGTGGCGCGGCGCAGCGGCGGGCCGAGCAGTCCTCCCTGGAGAACCGGACGGCGGGCGTGGTGCGCTTCCACAGCCTGTCCACCATCCAGAAGAAGGACGGCACGCTGGTGGTGATGAACCGCAACGGCGAGCTCGTCATCGTGGACGAGTCCGGCCGCGAGCGCGAGCGCTACCAGGTCATCTACGGCGCCAAGCTCCTCGTGAAGGAGGGGCAGAAGGTGGAGGCCAGCACCCTGGTCGCGGAGTGGGACCCCTTCGCCATGCCGCAGCTCACCGAGGTGGGCGGCGTGGTGCGCTTCGAGGACGTCATCGAAGGCGTCACGATGAACGAGACGCTCGACGAGGTGACGGGCCTCTCGCGCAAGACGATCATCGAGTCCAAGGACCCCGAGGCCCGGCCGCGCATCACCATCCGCGACGAGAACGGGGACGTGAAGAACCTCCCCGGCGGCCAGCCCGCCAGCTACTTCCTGCCCCAGGGCGCCATCATCACCGTGAACGACGGTGACGAGATCGCCGCGGGCGAGGTGCTGGCCAAGGTGTCCCGCGAGACGACCAAGAACAAGGACATCACGGGCGGTCTGCCGCGCGTGGCGGAGCTGTTCGAGGCGCGCAAGCCCAAGGACCACGCGGTCATCGCGGAGATCGACGGCGTGGTGTCCTTCGGCAAGGACACCAAGGGCAAGCGCAAGCTCATCATCACCCCCGAGGTGGGCGGCGAGCTGCGCACGGACCTCGCCAAGGAGTACCTCATCTCCAAGGGCAAGAACATCACGGTGCACGCCGGTGACCGCGTGAAGGCCGGCGAGCCCATGATGGACGGCGCGGCCAACCCGCACGACATCCTCAAGGTGCTCGGCGAGAAGGAGCTCGCGCGCTACCTGGTGGACGAGGTGCAGGAGGTCTACCGGCTCCAGGGCGTGAAGATCAACGACAAGCACATCGAGACGATCGTGCGGCAGATGCTCCGCCGCGTGCGCGTCACCGACGTGGGCGACACCAACTTCCTCGTGGACGAGCAGGTGGAGAAGTGGGTGTTCGAGGAGGAGAACGAGCGGATCATGGGCCGCGGCCAGCGCCCGGCCGTGGGTGAGCCGCTGCTGCTCGGCATCACCAAGGCGTCGCTCTCCACCGAGTCGTTCATCTCGGCGTCCTCCTTCCAGGAGACCACCAAGGTGCTCACCGAGGCCGCCATCCAGGGCAAGGTGGACTACCTGCGCGGCCTCAAGGAGAACGTCATCATGGGCCGCCTCATCCCCGCCGGCACGGGCCTGCCGAACTACAAGTACCTCGACGTCGAGGTGGAGAGCCCGGCCGACGAGATCAACGAGATGGAGGCCGCCCTGGCCGCCACCCACGGCGCCGCGGAGGAGCTGCTCCCGCCCGAGGCCACGCTGGGGGCTGCTGTCACCGGCACCCGGACCACACCGGGCGCCGCGTAACACCCCGTAGGCGCGACGACGCCGCAGTGAAGACCGCCGTGCTGGCCCCTTCCTCCCGGGAGGGCGCTGGCGCGGCGGTTTCGTTTTTCCGGGGATTCCAAGGCTCGGGCGCCTCGCGAAGGGGGGGCTCCAATGCAGCGCGTCAGTTGTGCTTGCCATCATGCCGCAATGCGTTAGATGGAGGGTCGCTGGGCCAATGGTGGCCCTGACGAACGAAGGAGCAGGCGATGAAGGCGGACGAGGCGAGCGTGGCAGTGGAGGAGACCGCGGCCCCCGAGGCAGCGAAGCCGGGAGGCCTGGGGGAGCGGGTGAGGAGTGGCCTCACGGAGGCGCAGCGCGGGCTGCAGCACCTGGAGCAGCAGCTCGAGGCGGGGGCGCAACAGGCGCTGGCGACCCTCTCCGCCCGGACGGCGGCGTCGCGGACGTCCGTGAATGCGCTCCTCGGCCGCGTGGAGCAGGAGTCCGATGCCGCGCTGGGGGCGGTGGGCCAGAAGGTGGCCGCGCTCCAGGAGGCCGCCCGCAAGCAGCTCGAGGGCCTCTCGACGCGACTGGTGGAGGGGGCCGGCTTCGCCAGCCAACACCAGGTGCGCGCCCTGCAGGACGAGATGGCCGAGCTCTCCCGGAAGCTCGACGTGGCGCTCACCGCCTCGAAGAAGCCCGCGAGGTCCGAGGGCCGCGCCGCTTGACCCTGGGCGCACCGCGACCCGCCTGCGCTCCGTCGGACGCTGAGCGACCGGGTAAGCAGGCGGGACGCTTCACACCGGGTCGGGGGCTGTGCTTATGTGGCCGGGTCGATCATTAGGGCAGGGCAAGGGAGAGGCCGCTGTGGACGGTGCGAAGGACAGGAAGTCGCCCGGCGAGGTCTTCGAGCGCCTCTGGGGGCAGGCGTTGCTGGCGGTCTCGGCCGCGGAGGAGGAGGCGACGCGCGCGGTCCAGCGGGCGGCGGAGCTTGCCGGCTCCAGCCAGGAGGAGGTCCGGCGTCAGGTGCGCGAGTTCAGCGATCGGCTCGCCGGCCACCGGAAAGACCTGGAGCGGAACGTGGAAGAGGGTGTGCGCACTGCGCTGGCGAGGCTCCGCTTGCCCCGCCGGGACGAGCTCCAGGAGCTCCACGGTCGGCTGGACCGCCTGTCCCAGCGTCTCGAGGCGCTGGAGAGGAAGGCCTAGGCCATTGCGGAGGAGGAGCACTTGGGACGTCAGACCAGGAGGGAGGGCATGAACCGGGTGTTCCGCCTGCTCTTCCGGCTGTCCGCGGGCTGCGGGAAGCTGCCTCTCCTGGCCGCGGCCCTCCTCGTGCTCACCGCGAGGCTCGGTCCGGCGCTGATGTCCCCGGCGCTGACCGCCGCCGAGGCTGCCCGGGAGGCACTCTCCCTGGATGCGACGCTCATCGACGCGGTGCTCGCCAAGAGGGCCCCGGACCTGGGTCTGACCCTGCGCCAGCAGCTCGGTGCAGCCATTGCCGAGGAGGCCCGGCGGGCGGGGTACGACCCGCTGCTCGTCCTGGCCATCATCGACGTGGAGTCGGACTTCGCCGAGGAGGCCGTCTCCGACAAGGGGGCCCGCGGGCTGATGCAGATCAGGCCCAGCACCCTCCACTTCCTCGCGGAGAAGGAGGGCCTGCGGCTCACGCGCGAGGAGGTGGCCAAGGACCCCGCCCTCTGTGTGCGCCTGGGCATCCGCTACCTCCGGACGCTCCACAACCGCTTCAAGGACCTGGACCTGGCGCTGATGGCCTACAACGCGGGCCCGGGGCGCATCCGGGAGGCGATGCAGGCCGGCGACGTGGAGCGCTTCCGGCGCTACCCCCGCGCGGTCCGCCGTGACTTCCGGCGGTTCCGGGAGGGCGAGGGACTCGGCGGGGACTGGGCGCTCGCGCAGAGGGAGCCGCTGATCCTCGAGGCGACGGTCGCGGCGCCTCCGTAGCAGGATTTCCGGTACTCTCCAGCGTCTCCCGGAGGACCTCCCATGCCGCGCGCTTTCCTGCTGCTCCTGCTCTCGCTGGCCCCGGTTGCGGCGGCGGGCTCGGTGTACCTCAACGGGGTGCTCATCGACGGCACCACGGGCGTCACCTTCGAGAAGGCCACGGTGCGCATCGACGCGGAGGGCAACGTCCACATCGACGCGCCCGGCTACGCGGTGAAGCGGGTGGATGCGCGGACGGGGCAGGCGGTGGACACCCCTGGGACGCGGACGCTGAGCGCCCCCGCGCGGATGACCCGGCGCTACTGGCTGGCCACCGAGGTGTCCGCGGCGGGGCTCTCCGGGTACGAGCTGGACGTGTACATCAACGGAGCGCTCGCCCAGCACATTCGCCAGGAGGACCCGCAGCTGTCGGTGGAGGTGACGCGCAAGCTCCGGCCCGGGGAGAACGAGGTGCGCGTGGTGGCGCGCAAGGTGTCGCAGGCCACGCCGGACGTGGGGGAGCGCACGCCGTTCCTCCGGGTGATGCTCGGGGAGGGGACCGAGCAGTCGGACCGCATCGTGCTGGAGGCCCCGACCGTGGTGGTGACGCGGAGCGCGGCCGAGTCCGGGAACCGGACGCAGGACTTCGTGCTCGTGACGCGCTAGAACGCCTCCACCGTGTTCACCTACGACGAGCGCATCCGCGGGCTGCCTGCCAGCCGCGACCAGGTGCTGACCCTCCACGCGTCCCTCAACTCGCCGCACCTGGCGATCCCCGGCAAGGCCGCGGGGCCGGCCCAGTCGTACATCGTCGGGTTGCGGGGGGCGCAGGGCTACGCGGTCTTCGTCTACCTCTACCTTGGCGAGACGCAGGACTGTGCGGTCTACGTGCCTGCGCGCCGCAACCTCGGGCCGGAGGAGTTCAGGGCGGAGGAGGCGGACGCGCTCGGCTTCGTGGAGTCCATGGGCTTCATGATGGACAACCTGAACTTCCGCGCCCGTCCTCCCGCCGAGCAGGACGAGCTCCTGCGCACGCTGCCCGCCTTCCTGAGAGATCCCCGCCTGGCCGCTGGCACGGTCACCGGCAAGCCGGCCGCGGACGACAAGAAGACGGCAGCCGTCGCGCTGGGGCGCCTCCTGGCGTCGTTCTAGACTCTGCTCCTCCTGCCCACCATGAACCGCGCCCTCACAGCCATCCCCCTGGTGCTCGCGCTCGCTGCCTGCCGTCACGTCCCCGACGAGCGGCAGCGCGAGAACGCGAAGAACTACTACGACCTCGGTCTGCAGGCGCAGGCCTCCGGGGATGCCGTGGCCGCGTACAAGGAGCTCGAGAAGTCCCTGCAGCTGGACCCGGGCTTCGCGCAGGCGCACAACGCCATGGGCATCCTGCTGCACCTGTCTTTCCGGCGGCTCGACGAGGCCACCACGCACTACCGCAAGGCGCTCGAGCTGGACCCGCGCTTCAGCGACGTGCACACGAACCTCGGCAACATCTACCTGGAGCTCGAGCGCTACGACGACGCGATCGCCGAGTACAGGAAGGCGCTCGACGACATCCTGTACACCACGCCCTACATCGCCGAGGCGAACATCGGCTGGGCGCTCTACAAGAAGGGCGAGGTCGAGCCCGCCATCCGGTCCATCAAGGCGGCGGTGGCCAGGAACCCCGGCTTCTGCCTCGGGCACCGGAACCTGGGCATCATCCAGGACGAGCAGGACCAGCCGAAGGAGGCGCTGAAGCACTTCGGTCGCTACCGCGAGGCCTGCCCCCAGAGGGCGGATGCGTATCTACACGAGGGACTCGCGCAGGCGAAGGTGGGCCAGGTGGACGCGGCGCGGGACTCCTTCGCGCAGTGCGAGGAGAAGGCCTCCGCGCTCGAGTTGAAGGACCAATGCCGCTCGCTCGCTGAGAAGCTGCAGTAGAGGGTTGGACGTGGACTACGCGGACTTCGGCAGATACCTCGGCCAGCAGCGCGAGCTGCGGGGCATGACACGCGGGGAGCTCTCGGACCTCACCAAGCTTCCTCCGACGCTGCTCGCCGCGCTCGAGGAGGGGCAGGTGGAGCGGCTCCCCGAGCGCGTCTTCGTGCTCCACCACGTGCGCGCGTATGCGCGGGTGCTCGGCCTGTCCGAGGAGGACGTCCTCCTGCGCTTCGAGGAGGTGGAGGCGCTCACGCCCGAGCCCAGGCCCGAGTCGGCCGTCCCCGAGCGTGCGCGTGGACGCCGGCGCATCGTCACCATTGTCCTCGTCACCCTCGGCATCGTGGCGGGAGCCTCCCTGCTCCTGACCTCCTTCGGGGCGCTGACCGGCGCCCCCTGACCCGGGACGGACGAGCCCATGGAGCGCTACGAGGAAGAAGCGCTGGTCCTCTCCACCGTCGACTATGGCGAGAGCGACCGCATCGTGACGCTGCTCACGCGCGAGCACGGCAAGGTGTCCGCGTTCGCGGCGGGTGCGCGTCGCAGCAAGCGCCGCTTCGCCGGGGCGCTCGAGCCCTTCATGCTGCTGAAGGTGCAGCTCGTGGAGCGGCGCGGCAGCACGGTGCGGCTGGACGGGGCGGACATCCTCCGGGGCTTCTATCCCGCTCGCGAGGACCTGGCGCTCATCTCCCGCGCTCTCTACTGCGTGGAGCTCTGCCGCGAGCTGACGCGCGACCACGAGCCGCACACCGACCTCTTCCTGGCCGTGGTGGACTACCTGGACGCGCTCGAGCGCAAGGCCGCTGGCCCCACGTCGCTCCTCGCGTTCGAGCTGGACGCGCTGGCGCACGCGGGACTCATGCCCCGCTTCGAGACGTGCGCGGTGTGCGGAGGCGGGGTGGGGGACGGGCTTCGCTTCGACCCAGCCCACGGTGGCGTGGTGTGCCGCATGTGTACCCCACGCGCGCCCCACGGGGTGGGCGTGGAGGCGCGCGTCGTGACGGCGCTTCGGGGACTCCAGGAGGGGCAGCGCACGCCGCTCCCGGCGGAGGTGAGGGGAAGGGCGCGGGAGCTCCTCAACCTCTTCGTGGCCCACCACCTCGGCCGGCGCCTTCGCAGCGTGGACTTCATGGCCCAGCTGGGCCTGGACTGACGGGTCCGGACGGTCAGGGCCGGCGCACGTACCGACGTCCTTGACGCTGGGAGAGGGGCCTTCTAAGTCCGAGGCCCCCATGTACTTCCAGGATCTGATCCTCACGCTCCAGAACCACTGGGCGAAGCTGGGCTGCAGCATCGGTCAGCCCTATGACCTCGAGGTGGGCGCGGGCACCATGCACCCATCCACCTTCCTTCGCGCGCTGGGGCCCGAGCCCTGGAACGTGGCGTACGTCCAGCCGAGCCGGCGCCCCGCGGACGGCCGCTTCGGGGAGAACCCCAACCGCCTCTTCCAGCACCACCAGTTCCAGGTGGTCCTCAAGCCCGCGCCCAAGAACGTCCAGGAGCTGTACCTGGACTCCATCCGCGCGGTGGGAATCGATCCGCTCGAGCACGACATCCGCTTCGTCGAGGACGACTGGGCGAGCCCCACGCTCGGCGCGTGGGGGCTGGGCTGGGAGGTGTGGTGCGACGGGATGGAGGTGACCCAGTTCACCTACTTCCAGCAGTGCGGCGGCTTCGAGTGCCGCCCCGTGTCCGCGGAGCTGACGTACGGGCTCGAGCGCCTCTGCATGTACCTGCAGAACGTGGAGAACGTGTACGACCTCGAGTGGGTGAAGGGCGTGCGCTACGGCGAGGTGTTCCACCGCAACGAGGTGGAGATGAGCCGCTACGCGCTCCAGGAGAGCGACGCCGCGCAGCTCTTCGCGCTCTTCGATTCGTACGAGAAGGAGTGCAAGCGCCTCAACGGCCTGGGGCTCCCCCTGCCCGCGTATGACTTCGCGCTCAAGTGCAGCCACACCTTCAACCTGCTGGACGCGCGCGGGGCCATCTCCGTGACCGAGCGCGCCGGCTTCATCGGCCGCGTGCGCGACAACGCGCGGCTGTGCGCGGAGGGCTACCTCAAGTCCCGCGAGGCGCTCGGGTATCCGCTCCTGAAGACGCAGTGGACCGTGGGGGAGCAGCTTCCCGTGCTGGAGGGGCGCCGCTCGAGCGAGCACTGGAAGGCCGTTTCCTTCAACGCCCCGAAGGAGGAGGCCTCCCGTGGCGCGTGACCTGCTCCTGGAGATTGGCGCGGAGGAGCTCCCCGCGTCCTTCGTGACGCCTGCGCTCGCGGACCTCGAGCGCATCCTCACCGAGCGCATGACCGCGGCGCGGCTGGGGCACGGTCCCGTGCGGACCTATGGCACGCCCCGGCGCCTCGCGGTCCTCGTGTCCGGGGTCGCCGAGAGGGCCGAGGACGTCACGCGCGAGGTGACCGGTCCGTCGGTGAAGGCTGCGTTCGACAAGGACGGCAAGCCCACGACGGCCGCGGAGAAGTTCGCGCAGAGCGTGGGCAAGAGGGTGGAGGAGCTGACCCGCATCACCACGCCCAAGGGGGAGTACCTGGGGACGCGCGTCGAGGAGAAAGGCAAGCCCGCCTTCGAGATCCTCCAGGAGGTCCTCCATGCGGCGACGCACGGCATCAACTTCCCGAAGTCCATGCGCTGGGGGGAGGTGGAGGTCACCTTCGCGCGCCCGGTGCAGTGGGTCGTGGCGCTCCTCGGTGAGGAGGTCGTGCCGGTGGTGCTGGGGGACGTGCGGAGCGGACGCACGACGTACGGTCACCGCTTCCTCGCGGCCGCGCCCATCACCCTGGAGAAGCCGTCGGATTACGTGCCTGCGCTCACCCACGCGCACGTGGTTCCGGACGTGGCGGAGCGGCGGGCGCTGGTGCTCGAGCGCGTCCGTGCTGCGGCGGTGAG
>JAKEEX010000209.1 GCA_022616315.1 Myxococcaceae bacterium | reverse complement strand
GGTGGGCACCACGGGCAGCGCGAACCTGGGCACGGCCCTGACCGCGTGCACCACGGCCTTCGGGACTCTCGACGCGGCATTGACCGCCGTCTTGGAGACCAACCTCCTGGCCAACCTCCTCGGCAGCGTGAACACCACCGCGGTGGCGGAGGGCATGGTGAATGCGTACGCGGCGTACCACGACTCGGTGCGCACGCATGCGACCGCCGCACTGCAGGCGACCGCCGGCACGAAGACGAGCGCAGCAGTGGAGGTGCTCGTGGTGGCCAACGGCCACATGGCGTTCTAGCCCCGGAGCGCTGCATCGCGTCCTCGAAGCCCCCTCTCCCGCCCGGTCGGGGAGGGGGCTTCCCGTTTGCGGGCGCGTCCCCGGAGCGGCGGAGCGGGCATCCGCTCCAGTGGCCGCGCAGATGGCGGTTGCGCCCGGCCCTGCGTGACTGGCAGTGGTGCTGGTGCGATGGGCGCGAAGCTTCCCCCCGACATGGCCGGCAAGTGCGTGCGCTGCTTCCTGCCCGAGGCCCTCTGCGTGTGCGCGGAGGTGCCGCGGGTGGAGACGCGCACGCGCGTCCTGCTGGTGCGCCACGTCATGGAGACGTGGAAGGCGAGCAACACGGCGCGGCTCGCGGCGATGGCGCTGCCCGGCGCCGAGCTCGTGGCCTATGGCGACCGTGAGCGCAGCTTCGAGCGCCACCTGCCACTGCCCGAGGGTAGCTGGTTGCTGTGGCCGGAAGGCCCCCCGCCCCCGCCCGACGCGCCGCCGCCACGCACGGTGGTGGTGCTGGACGGCAGCTGGAGCCAGGCCCGCCGCATGATGCAGCGTCACCCTGCGTTCCGCGCCCTGCCACGCCTCGTGCTGGCGCCACCCACCGGTGCGCTCCGCCTGCGCATCCCTCCGCGCGAGGACGGGATGTCCACTCTGGAGGCGGTGGCGCTCGCGCTGGCGCAACTGGAGGGGCCTGGGGTCGCCGAGCCACTGCTCACGTTGCACGAGTTGTTCACGCGCCGGGGGCTGCAGTCCCGGGGAAGGCGGAGTCAGATCGTGTCTGCCGACGGCTAACGCGCTTCCGCCTGCCGGATGAAGCGCAGCGCCTCGAATTGTGACGTGGTGAGTGCGCGGGCTCCGCGCTCGAGCGACACGGCGACTCGGTTGGCTCCTGGAGGGACGGAGGGCTGGACGGTCTGGCGCACAGGCCCTGTTTGCGGCCCGGAGTGACACGGGGGCGCGGCGGCTCCTGTTGCGGGACGCGGGCGCGGCGTGCGGGAGTGGTGTGCGCCGAGGACGACGGGAGTGGCACGGCTCACACCGGCGTGCCCCCATCCGGGGCTCACTAGGCCGAACCCTCGGCACTCTTGAAATGAATGCTTTCCCGGTTCGCTTCCGAAGTGGTGTGGACACCTGTAAGGGTGCGGATTCACTCAGTGCTCTTGGACCGTCGCCGACGATATGGCCGTTCGGTGGAGGCCCGGAATTCGAGGTAGCCCCGGGGGTGCCTGGGGTTCGGCCTAGTGAGCTGGAGATACGGCCCCGGCCTCTCCCACCCAGACAGCCCCCGTTCTCCCGAAGCCCTCAAGCGTCACGTGCGAAGGCACACGCCCCCAGTTGCAACCGCCACGGCAGGGACCGCCCCGGGAGCGCTCCTCAGGCTACTGCGGAGGCTCTGCGACCCCGTGCACTTCGCCACGAATCTGGGGCTCCAAGCCTTCACCTCACATCCCGATGATTATGTCGAGCGGTGGTAAGCCGCGGCACCTGCTGGTAGGCGCCACCGCCACGGAGGAACCACCCAGATGCCGCCCACCTTCGCCGTCGATGCCGCCGCCTGGCTGACCACCCGCCTTCCCGAGATGGAGGCCGAGCTCGAGGCGCTGGTGAACGTCAACTCGTTCACCGACAACCCCGAGGGCGGACGGAAGGTGGGCGCGCTGCTCCGCGGAATGCTCGCGCTGCCGGGGCTCACCGCGGAGGTCGTTCCCAGCCAGCGCTACGCCGACCACCTCGTCTTCCGCTCCGGAGGACGTCCCGGGGTGGCGCCGGTGGGCCTGGTGGGCCACCTCGACACGGTCTTCCCTCCGGGCACCTTCGAGGGCTACCGCGTGGATGGCAGCCTGCGCCGCGGCCCCGGCGTCCTGGACATGAAGGGTGGCCTCGTCGTGGTGGCGTGGGCGCTCAAGGCGATTGCCGCGTGCGGTGGGCTCGAGCGCCTGGCGCCCCTGCGCATCGTCGTGGTGGCGGACGAGGAGGTGGGCTCCCCCGAGGGCCAGGGCATCATCCGCTCCGCGCTCGCGGATGCGCAGGCCTGCCTCGTCTTCGAGAGTGGCCGCGCGCAGGACGCCATCATCACGCGGCGCAAGGGCACGGGCGCCATGGTGGCGCGCGCGTTCGGCAAGGCGGCGCACGCGGGCAACGCGCACCAGGAGGGGAAGAACGCCATCTGGGCCGTGGCCCGCTTCATCGACCGCGTGCAGGGGCTCACCGACTACGACAAGGGCGTCACCGTCAACGTGGGCAAGGTCGCGGGCGGCCAGGGCAAGAACACCGTCCCCGACAGGGCCGAGGCCCACGTGGACCTCCGCTTCTGCACCCGCGCCCACGGTGAGGAGCTCGTGAGCGCCTTCCGCCACGCCGCGGAGGAGGCCGCTGCCAGCGTGCCCGGCACCCGCATCGAGCTGGACGGCGGAATCAGCCGCGAGCCGCTCGAGCGCACGGACGGGAGCGTCCGCCTCATGCAGGCCTACGGTGCGCAGGCGCGCGAGGTGGGCCTGGGCAGCGGCGAGGCGGGGCTCATCGGCGGCGGCAGCGATGCGAGCACCACGCACGCCATGGGCATCGCCTCCATCGACGGCCTGGGGCCCCGCGGCAAGGGGTTTCACACCGTGGAGGAGCTCATCGAGGTGGACACCCT
>JAKEEX010000208.1 GCA_022616315.1 Myxococcaceae bacterium | reverse complement strand
GGGTGTGGCTCTCATGCTGATCACGCCGCGCGGCGGACCTGAGCACGCAGGGGCGCGAGCGTGAGGTTCATGGCGGTGTCCCAGCGGTCGGAGAGGACGAGGGCACGGAGGTCGAGGACATGTTGGCCGGTTTCCTCCTTCCAGCGGCTTCCGGGGCGCTTCATACGCAGGGCCACGAGCGACTTGCATGTCGCCTCCACGTTTCCGCTGCCGACGGGAAGGCCCTCGGCGCGCGCGAGGGCGTAGCCCATGCGCTCTCCCTGGTTGTGCAGGTAGCGGATGGCCTCGTGGACGGGGCGCTCCTGTGCGACGCGCACGTGCTGCTTTCCGCTGCGGTACAGCTCGTTGAGGAGGTGGCCGCGGGCATTCTCGGAGTTGAGCAGCAGGGCCTTCCAGCGGTGCACCACAGGGGGCGCGCCCGCTTCGCCGTGAATGAGGACGGCAGCCCTCCCCAGCTTCTCCGCCACGTGCCAGAAGTCGGTGAGGTGCCAGCACGGCACGCCCGGCAGGTGCGCTTGGACGGCCGCGTCCAGGAGGCCCTGCAATTCGGGGGCACCGTCGGTGAGGATGACAAGCTTCAAGGAGGGCTGTTTCGTCAGCACTGCCTTGGCGTCCAGGGCCAGGCGGTGCGCCAGTTGACGCGCATCCCCCTCTGGCGTGCGCCCCGCCTCCACCTTGGCGAGGGCCTCTCCTTTCGCGTCATGGAAGGTGAGGGTGCCCACGTATGCCATGCGCCAGACGACATCGACTGGACGCCTGGGCGCGCCCTTCCTGGGCCGGCCCACCGGCCGGGGCTTCGGCTCCTCCATGGGCAGTGCCACCCTGTCCAGGGAGAGGCTGAGGCTGAATGTGCCCTCGGGCACGTCCATGGCGTCCGCCAGCGCGGCCTCCACGTGCGGCCGCTCCTCGCCATACAGCGCGCCCACCTCGTGGCCCACGCGCTCGAAGCTGCTGCGGCAGTAGGGCAGCCGGTGGAGGGCGCGCGCTGTGCCCTCGGCCTCGCGCGAGGTGCCGCACGCAATGAGGTGCGCCATGCCCCGCGCCGCCTCGGGCAGCCAGCCGTCCGCGACGCACCCGGCGCGCAAGGACACCGCGTCTACCGTGGGCCCGTTGCGCACGCCCACCTCCCGGTACAGGCTTCGCTCTACTTCGACCGGCCCCGCTTGCGTCTTGTACGTCGACGGGTAGCGGCCGACCCGCGCGTGGAGTCGCCCGTCGACTCGGACTCTGGAGGCGTCGATGTCGAGGTGTCGAAGCAACCTCCGCACAACTTCGCGTTCCACCTCGGCGGCGCTCGCCGCCGCACGCCGCTCCAACGCGGCGAAGTCCAACGGCCTGCCCGAGCGAATCTCCGCCACGCCCGCCTCCATGTCCTTCACCAGCTTGCGGACCGCCTCGGCCAGCTCCTCTGGTACTTCCACCGTCACCTTCGGCACGTGCACACCTCCGGCGAGGCACCCCACCAGAAGTCTCGCACACTGCCGATGGTCAGGCGCACGGCCGCACGACGGCTCGTCAGCTCATCCAACGCTCAGGATCGGATCCACACCCG
>JAKEEX010000207.1 GCA_022616315.1 Myxococcaceae bacterium | reverse complement strand
TCTGCGCGCGCCGCTCGAGCTCCTCCTGCCCCTCGGGAAGCGGTGCAGCCGGGGTGCCCGCGCCGCGCTTCCGGGCGAAGAGGAGGTAGATGCCCGCGATGGCGAAGGCCAGTGCGAGCGCGAAGAGTCCAGGCAGCCAGTTCGTCTCGTTCATCGGTCCGTCTCCGCACGCACGGCCCGGAGGTACTCGTCCTCCGTGTCCTCTCCCGGGGCGCTCCCAGTTGCCGTGGGCGAGCCGGCCTCCCCGGGAGCGTCCTCAGGCCCCCTCCTCGTCCCGAGCTGCCGCAGGATGAGCATCAGCCCCACGGCCACCAGCACGACGGGGCCCACCCAGACGAGGAGGTTCACGCCCTCGGCCTCGGGCTCCAGCAACACCCAGCCCCCGTAGCGCGCGACGAAGTAGTCGCGCACCTCCTGGTCGCTCTTCCCCTCGGCCACCATCTCGCGGACGCGCTCCAGCTGGGCGCGCGCCATGGAGGAGGGGGAGTCCGCCACGGACAGACCCTGGCAGACGGCACAGCGCAGCTCCTTCGCGATGGCCTGCGCGCGGGCCTCCTGCGCCGGGGGAAGAGGCTCGCCTTCGAGGCGCTGGGTCGTGAACTGCCCCAGCGCGAGCGCGGCGGCGAGCTGAAGGGCGACGAGGGTGGTGGACATCGGGCTCCTCCCGGGGGCGGGGGCGCTACCTAACCGCACGGGCGGGCGGCGTGCAGCAGGAAACCAGTCGAGCCGTTCCCTCCCGCGCGGCCCTCCCCTGCCACGTGGCGTACCGCGGTGGACCCTCGGGGGCCCCGGAGCGTGAGGCGCCGAACGTGGACCATCCGACTTCCCTGGCCGCCTGCCGAACAGGCATTACGGTCCCTCCATGCGCTTTACGGAGTACGTGGAACGTCTGAGCTCGAACGCCCGGGGGGCCCGCCTGGAGCGCTACGGCGCCGTGGTGGAGGACGGGCGGGAGTACCCGCTCCTCTCGCTCCACACGGAGGGCCGCCGGCGCCTCGTCCTCACGAGCGGCTTCCACGGGGAGGAGCCCGCCGGCCCCCTCACGCTCCTGGAGCACCTCCCGGAGGTGCTCGCCTTCGCCCGCGCGTGGGGCGTGGGGCTGGACATCTTCCCGTGCATCAACCCCTCCGGCTTCGAGGCCGGCACCCGCTACAACCTCAGCAACGAGCGGCCCAACAACGACTTCATCCGCTACCAGGTGGCCCCGGGCGTCTGGAAGGAGCAGGTCCTGGAAGGCGAAGCGTTCGTGGGCTGGGTGCTCTTCGACGGGGGGCCGAAGGAGACGCGTGCGCTGCGGACGGCGCTCCACGCGCTTCCCACCCCTGATGCCGCGCTCGACCTCCACCAGGACAACTACATCCACGGCAGCCTCACCTACGCGTACGTCTTCGGAGACGCCGCGCCGTACCTTCCGCTGATGCAGGCCTCCGCCGCCCTCGTGGGCGTGGCGGCCTCGCTCCCGGTGGACGGCCAGCGCAGCACCGACGCGCAGGGCTTCATCCGCCACCACGACGGGAGCGTCACCGACTACTACCTGCGTCGCGGGGTGCCCCACGCGGCTGCGCTCGAGACGACGACGAGGACGCCTCCTCACGTCAGCCAGGAGGTCAACCTCATCTGGATCCGCGGCTTCGTGGAGCTAGCGGCCGCCGGCGGACGTTGACGCGAGGCCGGCCAGGCGCTGCACCCACCCGACCAGCGTCTCCGGGTCGATGGGACCGATGTGCTTGTGCACGATGACGCCGGCGGCGTCGATGAAGTACGTCTCGGGGACGCCGGTGGTTCCGAACTCCACCGCCAGTTGCCCGCGCTCGTCGAGGAGCTGCGGGAAGCTCGCGCCGTTCTGTGCGAGGTACCTTCGCGCGTTCTCCTCCGTGTCATCGAACGCCACGCCCACGAACTGCGCCTTCTGGCCCAGGTTGCGGTGCCCCCACTCGAGGACCGGGTGCTCGAGCTTGCAGGGCCCGCAGTAGGTGGCCCAGAAGTTCATCACCACGGGCCGGCCCTTGAGCTTCTCAAGCGTCATCACCTCGCCCGTGTTCAGCGAGCGCAGCGAGAAGGCCGGGGCCGGCTTGCCCTGGAGCATGAAGGGCACGGAGCGTGGGTCGTTCCCGAAGCCCTTCGCGAGCACGAACACGAGCACTCCTGCCAGCAGCGCAAAGGGCACTGCCCACATCAGCTTCCGGCTCATGCCGCCCCCTTCTGCACCGCGGCGTCCGGCGCAGGACCCGCACCGGCCACCGCGGGCGTCCCCGCGAGCGCCACCTTCGCGCGCCGCGACGGCCACATCGCAATCAGACTGCCGCCCACGAGCACCGGGATGGCCCACCAGATCCAGCCCACCAGCGGGAAGATCCAGGTGTTGAAGCTCGCCGTCTCCACCCCGTCCGGGCTCTTCGCCTGACCGGAGAACGCGAGCAGCGACACGTAGAGGTCCTCACGCGCGGTGCTGCGTACCCCCGGAGTCCCGATGGGGTCCGTGCTCATCTCGTAGTAGTTCATCCGCGGAGCGAGCTCGTCGGGTGCGCCGCCACCGGGAGGCACGACCTCGAGCCGCGCCGCCACGTACTCGCGGTGGGGCTCGCGTCCGCCCGTGAGCCCGAGGAACTTGAGCTCGTAGCCTCCGGCCTTGAACGTCTCGCCCTTCTTCACGGTGGCCGTGGTGTGCGTGACGTAGGACTGCGAGGCGGCCACCGCCACCGCCACCATCACGATGCCCAGGTGCACCACGTAGCCGCCGAAGCGCCGCCTCGCGCGGGAGGCGCTCTCCACCACCGCCGTCACCAGGCCCTCGCTCCGCTCCCGCATGCGCGCTCGAACCGGGATGACCAGCTCGCGCACGTTGATGACCGCCACGAACGCGGCCAGCCCGAACACGGCGAGCGCATAGCCCCCGCGCAGACCCGCGGCGAAGCACGCGGCCACCGTGGCCAGCGCCACGCCCCCCGGCAGCAGGAACTGGCCCCGCACCTTCTCCCGGTCCGCGCTGCCCCACGGGAGCATGGGTCCCACACCCATGAGGAAGAGCATCACGGTCCAGAAGGGGAGGGTGAGCTTGTCGAAGTAGGGCGCGCCCACGCTCACGCGCTTGTCGAACAGCGACTCGGCGATGAGCGGGTGCAACGTCCCCACCAGCACCACGAAGGTGAGCGCGGCGAAGACCAGGTTGTTGAGGAGGATGGTCGTCTCGCGCGACAGGGGCGAGCGGATCCCCTCCTCCGCCACGAGCAGGTGTCCGCGCGCCGCCAGGAGCCCGATGCAGAAGACCAGCAGCACCGCCAGGAACACGAGGAACGTGGGCCCGATGTCGGACTGCGTGAAGCTGTGCACCGAGTTGAACACGCCCGAGCGCGTCATGAACGTGCCCAGGATGGTCAGGACGAACGTGGACAGCGCGAGGCTCAGCGTCCAGAGCTTCAGCATCCGCTTGCGCTCCTGGACCATGGTGGAGTGGATGAACGCCGTCGCCGTCAGCCAGGGCAGGAAGGACGCGTTCTCCACCGGATCCCACGCCCAGTAGCCGCCCCAGCCGAGCACCGCGTAGGCCCACCATCCGCCGAGGATGATTCCCACCGACAGGAACGTCCACGCCACGAGCATCCAGCGCCGCAGCGGCACCATCCACGCCGCGTTGATCTCCCCGCGAAGCAGCGCCGCCGCCGCCACGCCGAAGGGCACCGTCATGCCCACGTAGCCCAGGTACAGCATGGGCGGGTGGATGATCATCAGCGCGTGGTTCTGCAGGAGCGGGTTGGGCCCGGGGCCGTCCGCCGGCGGGTTGGGCAGGGTGTGGAAGGGGTTGGCCGGCCCGGCGATGAGGAACGCGAAGAACACGCCCACCGCGAGCATCACCCCGAGCGCCACCGACATCGCGCGCGGATTCTCGCGGCGGTGCAGCAGCATGAACGCCAGGACGTAGATGGCGAGGATGGCGCCCCAGAAGAGGATGGACCCCTCGAGCGCGCTCCACAGCGACACCACGGTGAAGACCGTGGGCGTCGCGCGGCTGCCCACCTGCGCCACGTACTTCACGCTGAAGTCGTGCGTGAGCAGCGCGTACTCCATGGTGAGGTTCGCCCCGATGAGGCAGAGGAAGAAGCCCCACACCGCGCGCTGGACCCACACCCAGCCCGCATCGCTGCGCTTGAGGCCGGTCGTCAGCCCCACCACCGCCCCGAAGGCCGCGCAGGCGAGCCCCGCGAGGACGAAGCCGTAGCCCACCGTTCCCGTCACGGCTTCACCGTCTGGGCGGAGGACCCTGCCGCCGGCGACGTCGCGGCCGACGCGTCCGTCACGGTCTCCTTCCAGTTCCGCTGCTCACCCTCCTTGGGCGCGCGGTACTCGTTGGAGTGGTTCACCATCAGCCGGTTGGACTGGAAGACGGCGGCCTCGGAGTAGGTGCCCTCCACCACCACGCCGATGTTGTCCCGGAACATCTGGGGCGGCACCTCGGTGGAGCGCACCAGCACGTTGGGAGCGTCCGCCTCACGTCCCTCGGCCACCCGGAATTGCAGCTCCGTGTGCGCCGCGTTCCACTGGATGGAGCCCGCTTTCACCAGCCCGCCCAGGCGGATGGTGGGGCCGTAGGCGCGCTCGCCCTGCGAGAGCAGCTCCTTCGGGCTCCAGTAATAGACGAGGTTCTCGCCCAGGTTTCCGAAGGCGATGAAGGCCAGACCCCCGGCGGCTACCACCAGGGCAGCCACGGCGATGAGGCGGTTGCGGACCGCGGGACTCATGGACATTCCCCTCACTCCTCGCTCTTGCCGCCACGCGGGCGGCGCAGCCAAAGGGACACGGCGTAGGCGGCCATCGCTCCGTAGGCGATGGCGTAGCTCGCGGCCACGTACCCCCAGCCTCCCTGGATTCTTCCTTCGCCCACGCGGGCCGCCGCGTCTGCAGTCACCTGCGCGACGAGAAGCAGAGACGTCATGACAGCACCCCCGGCACCGGGCCCGTGGAGGTGTGGCCCGCAGACGTCGGCAGGGCCTCGGGCAGCGCCACCTCGGCTGCACGCTGCGCCCGCGCGATGCGGTAGCGGTTCCACACGAAGAAGGCCATGAGGAAGAGGAAGGCGAAGGCGTTGACCCGGAGGGCCAGCGTCATGTCCGCATCCACCGTCTTCGGCGTGGACTGCACCTGGTGGAGCGTGCGCCACCACTTCACGCTGAACCACACGATGGGGATGTCCACGTAGGCGATGATGCCGACCACCGCGCTCCACACCGCGCGCTTCTCCGGGTCCTCCACGAACTTCCGCATGGCGAGGTAGCCCAGGTAGGCCACCAGCATCACCGACATGGACGTGAGGCGTGGATCCCAGTCCCACCACACGCCCCACGTGGGCTTCGCCCAGATGCTGCCGAGCACCAGCCCGAAGCCGCCGAACAGCACCGCCACCTCGGCGGACGCCTCGGCCAGCGCGTCCTTGCCCCAGCTCGCCTTGAACAGGTAGCTGATGCAGCACACCAGGTTCAGCGTCACCGCGAGCAGCGCCATCCACATGGCCGGCACGTGCACGTAGATGATGCGATAGACCTCGCCCATCTCGCGCTCGGCCGGCGCCCAGGACAGCCCCATGTAGGCGCCGACGGCGAGGGTGAGCACCCCCAATACCGCCAGGCCGTTGCGCAGCGCTCTGTACTTGTCGTTCACGGCGTCAGTCCTCCACGACGCGAGGGAAGAGCAGGAAGCCCAGCCCCCAATACATCAGATTGAATCCCGCGAGCAGTCCAAGCCATGAGCCGAGCTGATTCATCGGGTCACCCTGGAGCACCAGCGACGTCGCCTTGGTTGCGGCCAGCAGCGCAGGGACGACGAGCGGGAAGAGCAGGAGAGGAAGTAGCACATCCCGCGCGCGGGCATGGTTGGCGATGGCCGAGTAGACGGTCCCGGGTGCGCTGAGGGACATGCACCCCAGCGTGAGGACGAGCAGGAAGTCGCCCATGCCCATGGCCAGCTTCGCGCTGTAGAGCGCCACCATGATGGGGAAGAGCACCGTCCCCAGGCCCACGAGCAGGAGCGTGTTGCCGGCGGCCTTGGCGAGGAACAACGCTCTCGGGTCTGCGGGGGCGAGCCGGAGGCCATCCAGGCACTCGTTCTCGGCCTCCACGCGGAAGGACTCGCCCAGCGAGAGCACGCTGGCGAACAGGAGGGCGAGCCAGAGGTAGCCCCCGGCGTTGCGCTCGAGGAGCCGCGTGTCGGGACCCACCGCGAAGGAGAAGAGGAGGAGGGTGGACAGCGCGAAGACGAGCAGCGCGTTGAGGCGCGCGCGGGTGCGCCACTCGAGCAGCAGGTCCTTGCGCAGGAGCACCCAGGCGGTGCTCAGCAGGCCACGCCTCCTCATGCGTCCACCCGCCGGCCGTCATGGAGGTGCAGTCGCTCCTCGCACAGGCTCTTTCCCTGCTCGACGAGGTGGGTGGCGAGGATGACCGTCGTCCCGCTCGTCTTCAGCTCGTGGATGACGCGCTCCATGGCGTCGATGGCCGCGGGGTCCAGCTCGCCGAAGGGCTCGTCGAGCAGCGCGAGCTTCGGGGCCTTCATGAGCAGCCGCGCGATGGCCAGGCGCTTGCGCATGCCCGCGGAGAAGTGGCGCACCGGGTTGTCGGAGCGGCGCGTGAGGCCCACGCGCTCGAGCAGTGTGTGCGTGCGGTCCTTCGCGGCGTCCAGGCCGAGCAGCTCCGCGAGCAGGAGGAGGTTCTGCTCCGCGCTCAGGTCCTCGTAGAGGAAGCTCGCGTGGCTGAGGAGCGCCACGTTGCGACGCACGCTCTCGCGCTCGCGCACGGCATCCATGCCCATGACGGACACACGGCCCGCGGTGGGGGACAGCGCGGTGGCCGTCACGCGCAGGAGGGTCGTCTTGCCGCTCCCGTTGTGTCCGGTAAGCAGGAGCGAGCGCCCGGCCGGGAGCGAATAGCTCAGGCGGGCGAGCGCCCACCTGCGCCCGTAGCGCCGGCTGACGTCGTCGAGCACCAGGGCGGGAACGGAGTTCATGCGAGTGGGCACCGCTTTAGACGAGGGAGCGACGGAGGCAAAGTGTCCAGTGCGAAAACTGCGCCACGGCGGTCACCGGGGCGGCCAACAACGCACGAGCGCGCGAGACAATCCCGAGCCCGGGCTCTCCTCTCAGAACGCCATGCCGAGCGAGAACCCGGGGGACCCCTGGGGCCCCAGGGGAGCGAGCGACAACGGAGGGAGCCTGGGCAGGTCCATGTCCCGCGTGAGGACCCCGGCGAGGGCGAGCCCGCAGACCGTGACCGAGGCCATGGCGACTCCGGGGACGAGGGGGCGGGAAGGCTCCGGCGAAATGGCCAACGACAGCCCCACGCCCACGGCGAACCCGAGCACGCCTCCGAAGTCGATGATGAGGGCCCGTGCGCGGCTCATGGGAACCACCTCGCCGAGCAGGAGCCCGCCTGCGCCTCCGAGGACCGATGCGCCGAAGATGACGCCGAAGCGAGCCTGGCTGCTGGGCACCGCGCTCGTCGAGAGGAACAGCGCGGCGACCACGGCGCTCCAGAAGCCACCACTGTTCATCAGCGAGATCCGGCCAGCCGGTGGCGACAGGTTCGCAGCCAGTGCACCCCCGGCGAGCGTGAGCGTGAGCGTCGTCAACTGATAGACGAGCACCACCCCCGGGGAGCTGAGGGCCTGGGGAAAGAACGCCGCCGTCGATGCTCCGAGAATCCAGACCGACCAGGCCGTGGCCGAGTTGGTGGTGAGTGCCTCGCCATGGGTGACGCCGTGGGGTGTCAGGAGGAGGCTGCCCGCAACCCCGACCACCGAGCCGATGACACCGTAGACGACGGGCAAGGGTCCGAACTGGCTCGTCGCTGCGCTGAAGGCGAGCCCCTGCGCGAATCCGTGCAGGCCCTGGAACGCGGCCAGCTCGGCGTGCGCAAAAGGTGAGGTGGACTCGCCTCGCCGTGCGCCTCCCTCTCCCACGCGCCTGACCGTCAGCTCCACCTGCCTCGTCGCGACACGCGCGAGCGCCCGCGCGCTCGGGTGCGTGGGGCAGCGGGCCAGCACGTCCTCGAGCAGGGAGAGTGCCTCGGCGCCCAGTCCGGACGCGAGTGCATCCACCGCGCGCCCGTAGGTCACGTCCACGTCGGCGCAGCCTTCCTGTGGCGGTGCGGGCGTCTGGCCCGAGACCGCGACGAGGAGCAGGGCGGTGAGCATCCGGCAGTCTCCGAGCAGGCACGGGAGCTTCTGCGGGGGAGCGGGCGCTGCTCAAGCATGAACACATCCCCACTGCTGGAGTGCGGACACATGTCCGCGGAGGGGGAACGTGGTGGCTCCGCGCGCCTCCTGTGCTTCCCCCGCGGCACCGCCATGAGGACGTTGTGCAGTGGGCGGGGGGCGAGGGATGTCGGGCCACATTCGCAGGACGGCGAAGGCGGCCACCGCAGCCGCGCTTCACTACAGCGGAATGCGGCGTGCCCTCGCGGCATACCGACGGTACAGGTCCGGCGGCCGCCGCATCCTCATCGTGAGCTACCACCGCGTGGTGGAGGACTTCACGGGTGCGCTGCAGCGCTCCATCCCGGGCCTGCTCATCTCGCGCGAGACGTTCCGGCGACACCTCGAGGAGGCGCACGCTGCGGGGTACGCCCTCGTCAGCCTCGAAGAGGCGCTGGAGGTGATGGCAGGGCGCAAGGTGGTGAAGAAGGACCTGTGCGTCGTGACGTTCGACGACGGGTACCGCGACGTCTACCGCCACGCGTATCCGGTCCTGAAGCGGATGGGAGTGCCGGCCATCCAGTACCTGCCCGCGCTCTACGTCGGCACGGACCGCCGCTTCGACCACGACCGGCTCTTCCATCTCGTCTCGCTGATGAAGCGGAACCGTGTCCAACCCGACTATGCGGCCCTGCCGGCAGCGAGCGCCACGCTCATCGAGCCGGTCCTCCGCAAGGAGAAGACGCCCTCGGGCGCGCTGGACGAGCTCATCGGCCAGCACCCGGGCGCCACGCTGCGCGCCATCGTTGACGGCCTGGAGCGGCAGCTCGGTGGTGGCGCCGAGCTCCAGCCCGAGCACGGGGACATCATGAGCTGGGACGAGGTGCGCCGGATGGCCGCGGACGGCATCTCGGTGGGGGCGCACACGCTCCATCACACGGTCCTCACGCTGGAGGACCCCGACACCGTCGCGCGCGAGGTGACCGGGTCCAGGACCATCCTCGAGCGGGAGGTCGGCCGCCCCGTGCGGGACTTCGCGTACTGCAACGGGTGGTACTCGGACGAGGTCATCGCGGCGCTTCTGCGGGCCGGTTACCGGTCCGCGGTCACCACCGAGGACCTCCCCAACGTGCTCGGCGGTGACCCGTTCACGCTCAGGCGCAAGGTGCTCTGGGAGAACTTCAGCATCGGCATGACGGGGGACTACTCGTCCTGCCTCACGCGCTGCCAGCTCGACGACGTGTTCGGCGCTCTGGGCACGAGCCGCACCGTCATCGGACGGAGGCCGCAGCGGTCCACGCGTCAGACCGGTGCGGTGGGGCACGTCGCCGGGGGAGGGTCCCGCCGCCCGTGAGCGCCCCGCAACCGGAGTCCTTCCTCGCCAGGGCAGGACCCCTGGTCCTCGCCCGCTTCGTGGGCGCTGGGCTCACGGTGTGCATTCCGCTCGCGCTCGCGCGGGCGCTCTGTCCCGCGGATTACGGCACCTACAAGCAGCTCTTCCTCATCGCGCAGACGCTCAGCTTCCTCCTGCCGTTCGGGATGGCGCAGAGCCTGTTCTTCTTCCTCCCCCGCGCCGAGGTGCGCCGCCCCTACGTGGGCCATGCGCTCCTCTTCCTCACGGCCATGGGTGTGCTGGCGGGCGTGGTGGTCCACGCGCTCGGCGGGGTGGTGGCCTCGGCGCTAAACAACCCCGCGCTCGCCGAGCACCGGCTCGCGCTCGCCGTGTACACCGGTGCCTTCGTCGGCTCGTGCGGACTGGAGGCCTCCCTCACCAGCCGCGGGCGAACCCGGACCTCGGCGGTCATCTCGCTGCTCTCCGACGTGACCCGGGCGGCGCTGCTCGTCGTCCCTGTGCGGCTCGGCTACGGGCTGCACACGATGATGACCGCGGTGGCCGCCTACGCCGTGGCCCGCTGGGTGCTCGCGTGGGTCGTCTGTCTGCGTGGAGAGCGCGGTCCCCTCTTCGACCCGGTGTTGCTGCGCAGGCAGCTGCTCTACGCGGCTCCGTTCGGTGCGGCCATGCTCCTGGCCATCCCGCAGCAGTACGCGCACCAGTACGCGGTGTCCGCGGCGGTGACGCCCGAGCTCTTCGCGCTCTACGCGGTGGGCTGCTTCCAGCTCCCGCTCGTGGACCTGCTCTACACGCCCACGAGTGAGGTGCTGATGGTGCGCCTCGGTGAGCTCGAGCGCGAGGGAAAGGTCCACGAGGGTGTGAACGCCTTCCGCGAGGCCACCCGGCGCCTCAGCTACGTGTTCCTGCCCCTCGCGGCGTTCCTCTTCACCGCTGCGCCCGAGTTCATCACCGCGGCGTTCGGTGCGCGCTACCTCGGCGCAGTTCCGCTCTTCCGCGTCAGCGTGCTCGGCATCGCGCTGGCCATCCTCCCGATGGACGGTGTGCTCCGCGCACGCGGGGAAACCCGCGCCATCTTCCTCTCTTACCTGCTGAAGGCAGCGGTGACGGTGCCGCTCCTCTGGGTGGGCGTGCAGCGATTCGGGATGATGGGGGGGATCGCGTCGTGGGCGATCGCCGAGCTCGTGGGGAAGGCAGCGCTGCTTGCGCGCATCCCGCGGGCGCTCTCCGCGGGCAGAGCCGTACCGACGCTGGGAAGCCTCCTTCCGTGGTCCTCGCTCGCGCGCGCTGCGGGAGGGGCCCTCGCGGCGGCCCTCTGTGTGGTGGTGCTTCGCGCGGCTGTCCCCCGGTCCTGGGAGGACCTGCCTGGCGGCTCCGCGTGGCACATGGTGCCGCTGGCGCTCGCAGGCGTCCTCTTCGGCATCGGATATCTCGTGGTGCTGCGCCTGTCCGGGGTTCGTCCACTGGTCGCTCTCGCCGCGCTCCGACGTCGGCGTGGCACTTCCCTCCAGCACCCGGGTGCCTAGCTTTCCGCCACCCGCGGGGGAGGGCGGTCCGGATGGACTTGGACGCGATGTGGCTCTACAGGCTGGCGCGCCGCCTTCACGGGGAGGGTGTGCCCCTGCTGCCGGACCTGCTGCGCAGGGCCATCTACCACCTGCACGGCTCCTACATCCCGTACGAGGCGGAGATCGGCGAAGGCACGCTCCTCGGCTACGGCGGCATGGGCGTGGTCGTCCACAAGGACGCGCGCATCGGACGGCACTGCCTGCTGTCGCAGCAGGTGACGCTCGGAGGCCGCTCTGGACTTCGCGGCGCGCCGGTGCTCGGCGACTACGTGCGCGTGGGGGCAGGGGCGAAGCTCCTGGGCGCCATCCACGTGGGTGACTGGGCCGTCATCGGCGCGAACGCGGTGGTGCTGAAGGACGTGCCGCCCGGCGCGGTGGTGGCCGGCGTCCCGGCACGCGTCGTGCGCGAGCTCGAGGACCCGCCGGCGGCGTGGGCGAAGGAGATGGGCTTCCTGCCGCCCGGCCTGCGCGAGTCGGAGCCGCGGATCCACTCGGTCTGACCGGAAACGCCATGCGCCGAAGCGAAGACCAGGACGTGACACGGCGGGCCCTCCGCGGGAGGGACCTGGTGGTCTTCTCCAACGACTGGGACGGTGACCCGCTGTCGAAGACGCACATCATGCGCCTCCTCGCGCGCGACAACCGCATCCTCTGGGTCAACAGCATCGGGAACCGGCCGCCGCGCGCGGACACGCACGACCTGGCGCGCATCCGGCGGAAGCTCGAGAGCTTCGTGAGCGAGAACCTCCGGGAGGTGGAGCCGAACATCCACGTGCTCTCGCCGCTCGCCATCCCGCTCTACGGCCCCGCGCCGGTGCGCGCGTTGAACGGAATGCTCCTGCGAGCCCAGGTGACGGGGGCCATGCGCGCGCTGCACTTCCAGCGTCCCATCTCCTGGTCGTTCCTTCCGGCGTCGGCTCCCGTGTCCGGTGCGCTCGGGG
>JAKEEX010000206.1 GCA_022616315.1 Myxococcaceae bacterium | reverse complement strand
TCGCCCGAATACCGGATGGCTTCGAGCATCGTAAAAATGCCCAGGCTGCGTTTCGATTCCGATGGCTCGAACATCGCATAAACCGCCGATGTGGCGCTGCCCCACCGTCGGCATCTCCGTCGAGAGTGGGAGCCCGGAGAGGTCGAGCCGGTAGGGCTCGAAGCGGGATGCCGGTGTTGCCCCCTGGAACACGGGGACCGAGCAGAGGAAGCCGTTGTTGGACACGGGCGTGATGGCAGCGATGCGCGGGTCCGACGCGGCCACCGCACGGAGGCCCTCCAACCACCCCGGGGTCACGCGTGTGTCGGCGTTGAGCAGCACGGCGTCACCGCGGCAGAGCGCGAGCCCGCGGTTGCTGCTCGAAACGAACCCCCGGTTGCGCTCGTTCTCGAGGACGACGACGCGCCGGTCCGCGAGGCGGAAGTCCCGGAGCATCGGCAGCATCTGCGCCTCCGGGCCGCAGTCGTGGACGAGGAAGACCCGGCCGAGCGCCGGGCCGGAGTGGTCGAGGACCGACGCGATGCACCGCCGCGTCCACTCGACGTGCGAGTACACGGGGATGACGACATCGGTGCGTTGCACGCGGGGCTCACCCGCCATGCCCCCTCCGCGTCCACGCCTTCGCAATCCGCTGCACACGAGGGGCCGCCCGCTTCACCCACGCGTTCACGGCATCCACCATCCGGTAGCGCGCCGGGACGGGCCACGCGGCTCCCGCCTCGAGCGGGTACAGAGGGATGTCCTCCTCATGCACCCAGACCTCGGCGAGCCGGAGACGGTCGAGTTCCTCCCGAGCACGCGCCAGCTCGAGGTGCAGGACATCCCGCTCCTGGAGCACCTCCTCCAGCCGAGCGCGAGCCTCGCCACAGCTGGGGCACCCGCAGCTGCTCAGTGAGGGAGTATCCGACATGGTCAAGTCCCTTCCCCTGCAACACCGAGGGGCGTAGCTGCACTACGCGGGGCAGCGTCTCGAGGAAAGTCTTCTCGCGATAGAGGGCGAGCACTCGCGGCTCCTCGGCCGCCAGCGCGCCGGCCAGCCTGCCCGTCCTGTCCGGGCTCTTGTCACCGACCACCAGGACGCGCGCGCACGGGACCGCGGCGAGGACCGCGCACGCGCTGTGCTCATGAACGCGTCCGGACATAGCATAGCCACCGGAGGTGGGACGCGAGACAGCAGGCCGGCATGACCGTCCCTCCTGGAGGTGGCGGACTGCGGGCGTGCGGACAGCGGCCCTAACAGCGCCCGCGTGGGCGGGGCCCCGGTGCGCGCCGCCCTGGCAGGCTCCCAGTGCAGCGCGAGCGCCACGCGCACGCGCGCCGCCGCCTCGCCGTGGGCCCGCTGGCCGCATGCGCGCTCACGCGCCCTGGACTCGCTGCTCGGGACGGTCCTCCTCTAGTACGGGTGTGACAGCCGCGGAGAGCTCCCAGCGGTGGGGTGGGCGGACCACCCCCTCCTCCGTTATCTGCGAGCACACCGTGAAGCCGCCCGGCGCCCGGAGAGTGGCGAGCAGCGCCCCGTCGGGCGCCAGCGCCGTGACCTCCACGTCGTAATGGCCCGGGAGGAGCCCCAGCCGGTCGAACGTCACCTGCACCCGCCCCTG
>JAKEEX010000205.1 GCA_022616315.1 Myxococcaceae bacterium | reverse complement strand
GGGCCAGGTGCGCCCGGTCCATTGCTCCACCGCGCCCGACGTCTCCGGTGACCAGCAGCCAGGTTCCCATGGGAGCTCACACACCCTGCAATGAAGCGCTGTCCGCAAGCCGCTGCGGTACCCGGTCCGCCGCCCCACGGCGCTGCCCGAGCATCCCCATCATCAGCAGCATCAGCACGGTCCCCGGGATGGCCGTCAGGATTCCCGTGCCGATGAGGGCCGACGCCCAGGCCATGGCGAGGAGGATCCACATGGCGCGGCGTGCCGAGGGGCCATCGCGGCGCTCCGCCGGGGGGAAGCGGGAGAGAGTCCACCCGACGAACAGGACCCAGCAGAGAAGCCCAACGATTCCCTGTTCCAGCTGGAGGCGCGAGGCCTCGCTTTCCAGGCCCACCTGGGGTCGCATGTACTCGAGCAGAAAGAAGGGCACGCTCGTCCCACCCGCAGAGCCGAGCCCTGCTCCCACCGGGTACTCGAGCATGATGTCGAACAGGCCCCGGTGCACGCTCCCGCCGACGCGCTCCGCCATCGCCGCGGTGTCCCCGAGTGTCAGGAAGCGCTGAAAGCGCTCGTTGGTCGTCACGAAGTAGCCAACGACCACCGCGACCGCGCCGGTGGCCGCGAGGGTGCGTGCGGTGGGACGCGTGGTCAGAAGCAGCACCGCCGCCAGCACCGAGAGCTGTACGACCGGGGTGCGGGACGCGCAGATGAAGCAGCCCATCACGGTGGTGGTCAGTGCCGCGAGCACCAGCAGCCGCCCCTTGGGGCGTGCGAGTCGCTGGAGCAGCAGCGGAACGCTCATCACCATGGTGCCGCCGTAGGCGTGGGAGCTCATGAACACGGAGGGGATGCGGAACTGCCCCTCCGGGCCGGCGTCGCTCGAGTTGTACATGATCTCGGTGGCGGCGTTCATCGGGAAGAACGGCTCGATGCCCAGGACCAGCTCGGCCACCGCCACGACGAAGGCCAGCAGGTTGAGCACCACAACCCATTGCCCGAGCCGCTCCACCTCTCCAACGTCCAGCGCTGCCCCGATGAGCAGCACGGGCAGCATGAACACCGCCGCGCGCAGCCCCACCAGCTGGATGAAGAAGTGCTGGGAGTCGAGGATCGGGGCCACCACGAGCATGACGAGCGGCCAGGTGAAGAGGACCTGGAACCAGCTGAGCATGTGTCCCGCACCGCGCAGTGGACGTCGCCGCGCGAGGAAGAAGTGGCCGAGGTAGAGCCCCACCAGGGCGCTGTCGAAGATGAAGTGCGACAGCCCGTCCAGGAAGTTGGCGCGGAGGATTCCGTAGGAGTAGC
>JAKEEX010000204.1 GCA_022616315.1 Myxococcaceae bacterium | reverse complement strand
GCACGCTTCGCAGCGGGTTCACCGTGGCCGAGGTCCCCATCCGCTTCGAGGACCGGCGCGTGGGCCAGAGCAAGATGAGCCGGAAGATCTTCCTCGAGGCGCTCGTGCGCGTCGTGCAGCTGCGCTTCACGGTGTAGCTCAAGGGGCGAGACGTGGTCGGCCAGTTCCTCGTGGCGGTGTCGGCGCTGTTCTTCGTGGTGGACCCCATCGGCAACGTGCCGCTCTTCCTCACGATGACCGCGGGGGACGCGCCGGAGAAGGTGCGCCGCACGGCCCTGCGCGCCTGCGTGGCCGCGTTCGGGCTCAGCGTCTTCTTCGCGCTCTTCGGCACCCTCGTCTTCCAGGTGTTCGGTGTGTCTCTCGCGGCCTTCCGCGTGGCCGGCGGCCTCCTGCTCCTGATGACCGCGCTGGACATGCTGCGGGCACGCCCCTCCGAGACGCGCTCCACGCCGCGCGAGACCGAGGAGAGCGTGGTGAAGGAGGACGTCGCCCTCGTGCCTCTCGCCATCCCCCTGCTGGCGGGGCCGGGCACCATCGCCACGGTGATGGTGCTGATGTCACGCGGGAGCGGGCCGACGGCAGCGGTCCCGGTGCTGCTCGCGGTGCTGCTCGTCTTCGCGGGCACCTACCTCATCCTGCGCAGCGCCCCGCTCGTGCAGCGGGTGCTGAAGCAGACGGGTGTCGCCGTTCTGGAGCGCGTGATGGGGCTCATCCTCGCCGCCATCGCCGTGCAGTTCATCGCGGATGGTGCGCGCGACCTCCTGCGCGCCTGAGGAGACCCGGGCGCCTAGAGCGTCCCGGTGGAGACCCAGGTCCCGCCTGCGCGCGACAGCCGCCCCATCGGATGCGGTTGCTCGGACACCGCGGGCCCCATCCCCCGCTGGATCTCCCAGTCGAAGCCATCCGGGGCCGGCGTCAGGACCATCGTGAGTGCCTCGGCCTCGGCGGTGTGCACGACGCGGAAGGGGCCCACGTCGCACTGGGGGTCCTCCGCGAAGAAGCGCATCAGCACCTCTCCTCCCTCCGCGCGCACGAAGACCTGCACCGCCTCCACGCCCTCCTCCGTGTGCTCGAGCGAGCGCCCCTCTCGCATCGCGTGCTCTCGCAGGACCGCCGCCACGAGCTCGCAGCGCGCTGGCTCGGACTCGGCAAGCGGAGCGGACACCGCCTGCGCGGGGAGTCTGCGGGTGCAGCCGGCGAGGGCGGCAAAGGCAGCAAGGGAGAGGACGAGCGCGCGCATGGAGCCGGCTTGAACACCTCAGGGCCGGCGCCAATTCGGCCGGAAGGGCGCACCCGCCAGGCTGGGGTGCTCCTGGGCGAGGATGTACTCGGTCCGCCGGTTGCGCTCCTCGGGCACCTCGTCGGGCGTGGGGACACGGAGCGCCTCCTCGCCGAAGCCCTCCACCCAGATGGGGACGCTCAGACCGTTCTTTCGGAAGAAGGCGGCGATGGCGTGGGCCCGCGCGAGCGAGAGCGCCCGGTTGTCCGCCGTCCGGCCCACGGTGTCCGTGTGGCCCACCACGTAGAGCCTCACGTCCTTCGCCCACGGAGACACGCGCTGCAGCTCCGAGGTGATGCGGCGCAGGCTCGTGAGGAGCTTGCCTCGCTCCTGCGGGCGCACGTCCGCCTTGCCGAAGTCGAAGTTCACCTCCTCGTGGGGGATGTCCAGCCGCCACGGGAAGAGCTCGATTCCGGTGAAGGTGTCGGAGGTGTCCCACGCCCTCAGGTCGATGTGGAGCACCTGCCCGACGGCCGCGGGCCAGGTGAGCTCCAGCGGCGTGCCGGGCGTCTCGCCGGCGAAGCGCACCTCGCCGTCGTACGCGATCGCGCCGGTGTCCATGCGGACCACGAGGTGCGCACGGCTCGCGTGGCGCGAGAGGCGGAAGCGCAGCCTGCGGCCGGGGAGGTCCAGGTCCTTCTCGCCCACCGTGAGGCTCAGCGGGCCCAGGACCTCCGTGGTGAACGCGAGCTCCACGGAGGCGGTCTCGCCGTCGGTGTCGGTGACGGT
>JAKEEX010000203.1 GCA_022616315.1 Myxococcaceae bacterium | reverse complement strand
CGGCGAGTGCCTCCGCGTGGGCGACAGCAAGCGCGGTGTCCTCAGCGCCCACACGGTGGTGGAGGCGAACCTCTTCGAGGAGTGCAACGGGGACCCCGAGGTCATCTCCAACAAGAGCGGGGAGAACGTCTTCCGCGGCAACACCCTGCGCAACAACGGGGGCTCGCTGGTGCTGCGCCACGGCAACAAGAGCGTCGTGGACGGCAACTTCATCCTCAACAACGTGGGCGGCATGCGCGTCTACGGCCATGACCACGTCATCACCAACAACTACATCGAGGGCAGCTCCGGCACGGGCGCGCAGAGCACGCTCGTCCTCCAGAGCGGGTGCACCGAGATGGACACCGGCGACGGCGCGGACTGCAGCGTGGCGACGCGCGTGACGGTGGCGCACAACACCCTGGTGGGCAACGGGCCCACGCACCTGGTGGTGGGCTCCTCGAGCCGCCCCATCCCGCCCCGCGACCTGCGCGTTGAGAACAACCTCATCGTCGGTGACGAGGGGACGCTGGTGGACTTCGTGCTCGCCCCCGAAGGCTTCACCGCCTCCGGCAACATGCTGTGGGGCGCGGCTGCACCCGGGGACATGCCGCCGGCGGGCTTCGTCCAGGTGGACCCGAAGCTCGCGCGCGTGGAGGACGGCCTGATGCGTCCCTCCGCCGGCAGCCCGGTGGTTGGTGCGGCCCTCGCCTCCACGGGCGGCCTCGACGTCACCACGGACATGGACGGCCAGCTGCGCGCCGGCGCGCTGGACGTGGGCGCGGACCAGGCGGCGCGCGTCGCTCCGTCCCGCCGTCCGCTCACCCCCGCGGACGTCGGTCCCCAGGCGCCTTAACGGCGTAAGGTGAAGTGGCCCAGCTTCCCCTCACCCTGTCCCTCTCCCAGGGGGAGAGGGGAGGTGGGGCTCGGGCGTGACGAGGCCCAGCAATCCTCAGGGATTGCTGGGCCTCTTCACGTCTTCACTTCACGTCCTGCTCGCATGCCGCGGCGGTGGTGGTGACGTCCACCGACTCGTCCGCCTCACCCGGCCGCTGGACCAGGACGCGGTGGCTCCGTCCCGCAGCGCAGGCAATCACCTCGAGTCCCTCCGGGAGCACGCTGGCGGAAACGCGGGCCGGCGCCGTGGTGTGCGGGCCGCTGGTGAAGAGGGTCACGTACTGAGCCTCGAGGCCCTCGCGCGGGTAGAAGAGCACCGTGGACGCCTCGCGGACCTCGTAGTACTCCGAGTACCACCCATCGAACGGCGACGTGGCGCCGCGCACGGTGGAGGCGGAGAGCCCCTCGGGCAGGGCCTGGACGACCTGGAGGACGCGCCTGCCAGCCTCGTCGGTGACGGT
>JAKEEX010000021.1 GCA_022616315.1 Myxococcaceae bacterium | reverse complement strand
TAGGCCTGGTGGCCCACGTCGAAGAGGATTCGATCGCGCGGCGAGTGGAAGACGCGGTGCAGTGCCACCACGAGCTCCACGGCGCCGAGGGACGCGCCGAGGTGGCCCCCCACGCGGCCACACACGTCGATGATGTCCTGGCGCAACCGCTCGCAGAGCGAAGGGAGCGCCTCCGCCGGCAGCTCGCGTACCTGCGCCGGAGTTTCCACGGACGCCAGGCGCTCGGGCGTCCACGCGGCTGTCACGAGCTCCGCTCCACTGAATATCGCGCCAGCGCCGCCAGCGGCCCCGGGTCCGGCTCGAGCACACGCACGGCGTCGAGCGCCTGGCGAACGAAGGAGTCCGCCATCCGGCGCGACTCTGCGAGCCCCACCACCGCTGGGAAGGTGTGCCTCCCCGCCGCGGCGTCCGCCTGCGTGGGCTTTCCGAGCGTCGTCGCGTCCGACGTGACGTCGAGGATGTCGTCGGCGATCTGGAACGCCAGCCCCACGCCATCGCCGTACGCCTCGGCCGCCGCGAGCGCCGCCGGGTTGCCGCCGGCTGCGAGGACCCCCATGCGGCACGCAGCCCGGATCAGCGCCCCCGTCTTCAGCCGGTGGAGGCGCAGGAGGTAGTCCAGCGTCGCCGGCCTGTCCTCCGCGATGTCCAGCACCTGACCGCCCACCATTCCGACGGCCCCGGCGGCTCGCGCGAGCTCGCTGCATAGCCTGCCGCGCGGTGCCTCGCCGTCTCCGGCGACCCATCCGAAGGCCTCGGTGAGCAGCGCGTCCCCGGCGAGGATGGCCATCGCCTCGCCGTACACCTTGTGGTTGGTGGGCCGGCCACGCCGCAGGTCGTCGTCGTCCATGGCCGGAAGGTCGTCGTGCACCAGCGAGTAGGTGTGCACGGCCTCGAGCGCACACGCTGCGTCCTGCACGACGGGGCGCCGGGACGCGCCGGGCTCGACGGCCTCCGCGAAGGCGAGGCAGAGGACGGGGCGGAGGCGCTTGCCTCCTCCCAGGAGCGAGTAGCCGATGGAGTCGTGGAGCCGCCGCGGTGTGCCTGCTGACGCGAGCCTGGCCATCCGGTCCGCGAGCAACGACTCCACCTGCGTCCGTGCTCCGTCGAGGTTGCTGTCCAGTGAGAAGGGAGCGTTCACGGCAGGCACCCTCGCATCACGCGGCTGGAGGCGCCAGCAGACTTCGAATCTGCGCCGCGAGCGCGGCCGCGTCCACGGGCTTGGTGAAGTAGGCCACCGCCCCGCACTCGATCCCTCTGCGCCTGTCGTCCACCGAGGTCCGCCCGGAGACGAAAATGACGGGGATGTCGCGGAACTCCTCGTTGTGCTTGACCGCCCGGCACAGCTCGAAGCCGTCGATCCAGGACATGTTGACGTCCATCAGGATGACGTCGGGGCGGTCCACCTTGAGCAAGGAGATGAGGCGCAGCCCGTTGGCCGCGGTCAGCACCGTGAGGCCCTCGAGGGACAGCGCGAGCGAGAGCAGCTCCCGCGACTCGCGGTCGTCATCGACGATGGTGACCTTGGGCTCGGAAACGGACATGGGTCCCTCTTCTGCAACCCAACGTCCTAGAAGGGAACGTCTTCTTCGACTCCTGGAGGCGCTTCGGCCTGCTTGACCGGCCGGGAGGCGAGCAGCCCAGACCCGGGCGCGGGGCTCTCGAGCGGCACCGCTTTCTCCCCGCCCCCGTCCACCAGGAGCTGCTCGATGCGCTTCTCCGCGTCGTCGAGGAGCCGCTCTCCACGCCGGACGAGGCCGATTCCCTCCTCGAACGCCTTCAGCGAATCCTCGAGGGCGAGCTCACCACCCTCCAGCCGCCGGACGACCTCCTCCAGCCGCTGCACCACCTCTCCATAGCTCTCGCGCGCCTTCGCTTCCTTCGCCACGGCCACCCTCTCGCGCGCCGGATTGCGGCGCACTCACGTCCGACTCTAGGAGAGAGGCCTGCCCGCTCGCCAGGCAATCCTCGACGGTCAGCCACCGCCGGGTGTCCGACGCGGTCGCACCTCGAGCACCCGCGCCTCGAGCTCCTCACAGTCCGAGGGCTCGCGGCAGTCCACCCCGGCGAGGCGGATGATGACGTCCTCGCCCACGCGCACGTCGGAG
>JAKEEX010000202.1 GCA_022616315.1 Myxococcaceae bacterium | reverse complement strand
CAACGCGCGTAATGGCTTTCAACGGAGATCGATAATGCCGCAAGGCCGCACCGGGACCGCCCTGGACCTCATGGCCATCGTGGTTTGCGCGCTGGCGTGGGTAGGCTCGTAGGTGGGCATGGGCGGCATCGGGCGGCCGGGCAGGGGCACCAGCGCGGGCGTGGGCGTTCCGTCCTCGAGCTCGCCATCCGGCAGGTTGCGGTCCTCGGTACCGGCCTCGAACGTGTCGTGGTTGCGCCACAGCGCCCACATGCCACCCGCGAAGTGCGGATAGAGGTGGCAGTGGAAGATGGCGTCGCCCACGGTGAAGTTGCGGTTGCCGCCGCCTCCGAAGTTGATGGCGTACGTGAAGGCGCTGCCAGGACTGATGCTCTCCGAGTCGAAGTAGCTCGAGTCATCGTCCCGCGGAGAGTGCAGCCACTGGTGCGCATGCAGGTGGAAGACGTGCGTCTCCTTCGGGCCCGCGTGCAGGTTCCGGATGAACACCGGGTCGCCCAGGTAGGCGTGGTGGACGTTGGAGGGGTCATCCGGGAAGAGCGCGCGCCTGGCCTTCCCCTTCTCGTCCTTCTCGACGTTCAGAGCCGGGTCCCCGTTGGGCCAGGAGCTGAGGAAGAACTCCTCGTACGTGCACTCCACGCACTCCTTGCTGGGACCGATGCGGCGGCGGTTCGCCAGCAGCCGCGGCCCGAAGGCATCCGCGCCGTAGTTGATGGCGAAGGCGTCCCTGAGGGACTCCAGCGTCGGGTCATCCGCAAGCTCCGGGAAGGCCTGCACCACCTGGATTTCGTCGTGGAAGATGGCGGTGAATTCGCGGAACACCCCTTCGGCCTCGGCGGTGGGCGTGGTCAGCTCCGTCGCCCCGGCGCGGGCGATGACGGCGTTGAGGTCGCCGTGGACGATTTCGTTGTCGTCATCCAGGATGCGAAGGAGGGGCTCGCCGTCGTGCTCGGCGTCGAAGTCGATGCGGGGGGTGCCGTCCGCGTTGCGACCCCTGGTGGCCCGCTTCAGCTCCCTGGCCGTCACCTGCGAGCGGTACCAGACTGCGCCCTCCGGCTCGACGTGCACCGCGCCGAAGAGCCCATTGGCCAGCGCCTGGTTGTCGCCCTCGCCGCCCGCGAGGTGGGCGCCACTGAGGAAGAGGAAGGTCCCCTCCTCGTCTGCGAGGAAGCGGTAGGTCCGCGTCTCTCCGGGGTCCGCGAGCGAGCTGTCGTTCTTGCCCACGTTGGCGCCGTCGGAGTCGATGTCGAGGTATTGCAGCCCGATGACGTGCACACTCGCCGCGCGCGTCGCGGGCGAGTCGTTGCGGAAGTCCGACGCCGGCACGGGAGGCGGAGGGGCCACCGGCCCGTCTGCATGGCTGGCGCCCGGCCCCCCGGTCCACGCCTCCACGAGCTCGTCGAGCGGGTCCACCGGCTCCGGAGGCGGGAGGGGAGCATGGAAGGGCACGTCGGGCGGCTCCGGGATGAGCGCACGGTCGGGTGCCAGCAGGTTGGTGAACCGGACTTCCAGGCAGTCGCCCTTGTTCACCCGGAGCACCAGCGGGCGGGGGCGCTCGTCCTCGCGGAGCCGCACGTTGCCGGGGCGGAGGTTGCCTCCCCCGTCGAGCGACTCCACGTCCCTGCGCAGCGCGTACACCATGCCCACGGGGTTGAACGCGCCGAACCGGTTGTAGGTGAAGGGCTGGTCCAGCGCGACGATGTTCGCCTTCACCCAGCCCCTGCATGTGCGCACCGCCCTGCTCGCGCCCCCGGAGAAGATGTCTGTGAGCGAGCCGTTCCCGATGGGACCTCCTGCGTGCTGGGCGGAGGCTGCTCCCCCTCCCGCGCCTGTGTCCCCGTCGTCCGGGTCCGTCCGGGACGTCGCCCCGGGGAGCGGCCCCGGCTGCCCCTCGCCCGACTCCCCACACCCGGCCGCCCAGACCGCCACCAGGGCCGCCGCTGTCAGCTCCGCAGTGCGCTTGTTGCAGAACATGAGTCCCCCACGTCAGTGCGACCCCGTCCGACCCCACCGCCCCCGGGGGCGCCGCGCCATGGGATGGGCCAGTGGGAGCCGCCGTCAACCGACTCGCGGCGGGACGCCATGCACCCCTCGTTCCACGGGTGACAGCGGAACGCAGCGCCCCGGGGAGCTCCGGTCAACGGCGTCGCCTCCGCTCCGACGCCGGGAGGAGGCTGGCGCGAGGCGCCGGACGCCCGGCGTGCTCTGCGGGACGTGGAGACGCTTCACGCGGATTCCCTCT
>JAKEEX010000201.1 GCA_022616315.1 Myxococcaceae bacterium | reverse complement strand
CCTTGCGGGTGCGCACGTCCAGCACGGCCAGCTCGCCACGCTGGGGGCTGGCCACGTACACCGCGCCGGCCTTCTCGCTCGCCGCCAGGGAGGACGCCCCCTTCTCCAGGGAGATGCGCGCCACGACCGCGGCGCCCTCGACGTCCACCACGTGGACCTCCTCGCCCCCGCTGCTCGTCACCCACAGCGTGCGCCCGCCCTCGGCGAAGGCCAGCTCGTGGTGGCCGGGGCCCACCCGGACCGTCTGGCGCACCTCGTGCGCGTGGGCGTCGAGCACGCTCACCGTCCCGTCCCCGTCGTTGCCCGTCACCAGGGTGCGCCCGTCGGGCGAGAGGGCGATGCGGGTCGGCTGCTTGCCCACCTGCATGCTGCCGCGCGAGCGGAAGCGCACCGTGTCCACCACTGCCACCCGGTTGGCCCCCGGGAGGGTGAGGAAGAGGTGGTCCTGGCTCGGGTGCAGCACCCAGTCCGCGGGGGTGCCAGGGAGGGTGATGAGCGACTGCAGCTTGGTGCGGGCGAAGGCCAGCTGGGGGTTGATGACGGACAGCGTGTTGTCGTGGTTGAGCGTCACCACGAGGTAGGCGTTCATGTTGACGTCGGGAGTCCGCGACAGCATTCCCCCGAGGAACCCACGCGCGAGCGCCTTGCAGACCTTCTCGTCCGGGGGTGTCTCCCCCTCCCGCGGCGACATCCAGGCGAAGGGACGCAGGCCCTCCAGCGGCTCACCGGTGCGGGCGTCGGTGAGCGTCAGGGTTGCCGTGGCCGGAGCCCCCGGCAGCGCCTGCGTGCCTCCCTCCACCGGCGAGAGCGAGAAGGCCACCCTCACACCCTCGCGCTCCAGCGCCTGGGACGGCACGGACGGAGCGGGCCCCGCCAGCAGCACACCCAGCCCCAGCGCCAGGACCGCGCCAGGCCCCACCTTGCTCCGCATCCCGTCCGCTCCCCTGCGGCCTCGACGGCCCGGCATGCACCGAGATGGGCACCCACCCGGGGTGCGCCCATCCGCCCTCCGGTCGCGCCGGCGCTGCCGGGGAGAGACGGAGACGCCCTCCCCGCCCGGCCCGGAGCGAGAAGGGCGCCACCGCACCTGTCCTTCAGGGCGTCACGTCACCTCACCCGGAAGAGGCCCCACAGGCCCGCCGGGAACTGGAAGCTGGGCTGGTCCCGGTAGAGGAAGTCCCCGCGGACCCTGTTGGCACCGCCGGCACCATAGAGCGGCAGGATGTTCCAGTGCCGCATGGCCCCGTGGCTGTCCTGGTGGGAGATGATGTTGGACGTCGGGTTCTCCCCGATGACGGTGCTCCGGGTCCCCTCCGCCCACGCGTCGTGCTGCCACTCGTGCCCGTGGAGGGAGAAGCCGTGGGCACGCGGGTGTCCAGAGGGCTGTACCACCCGGAAGCGCACCTCCATGCCCTCGTCCGCCTCGAAGATGGGCGTTTCGGGGTCCCCGAAGTCCCTCGAGTCCAGCAGCTCGGTCTGGTCCACGTCGTTGAGCTGTTCCGCCGCCTCCTCCGGGCGGAGGCCCGCGCGCGCCCACAGCGGCTCGGTGCGGTAGTTGAAGCCCTTGTGGCCCGAGTCCTCCGCGTCCGCCTCCCCGCCGTAGGGGATGAGCGCCGTCTCGCAGTCGAGGTTCGCGTCCGCGCACTGGAAGCGCGGGTCGTCCGAGTGCAGACCGATTTCATCCTGGTAGAGCAGGACGAACTCACGGAACCTCCGCTGCTGGCCCTTGCTGTCCGTGTAGCGCACGGTGGCCGAGGCATCGGTGTCCTCGTCCGTCTTCCAGGTGGACCCCTCCGGCTCGATGACGAGCGCCCCGATGCCGCCGGTCATCCCGTGGTTCACCACGTCGGCCACGTCGCGCAGGCCCACCGCGCCGTACTCCACCGCCTCCGCCTCGAAGAGGTCCCCGCCACTCCCTCCGCTCGCCTGTTGCACCACCGGCTGCAGCGGGAAGAGCACCGGGCCTGGCTCGTCCTTCAGCTTCCACCGCCCGGCGAACCACCGGTACGTCACGCTCTGGCCCGGGGCCACCGTCTGCACCGGGTTGAGCCCGATGTTGGCGCCGTCGCTCTCGCGCACGTCGTACTCCACCAGCTGAGGGTGCAACGAGGCGTGGTTGGACGGGCGCACCTGGTTCACGTTGAACCGCTCGGTGATGGGCGGCATGAAGTTGAAGTGCGGCGTCTTCGACAGCTCGTCCGGGAACGCGTTGACGAGCGTCACCTCGATGCAATCCCCCGCGTTCGCCCGCAGGACCAGCGGCTCCGGCTCGCGCTCGCCGCGCAGGACGTCATCCACGTGCTCGGCGAGCACGT
>JAKEEX010000020.1 GCA_022616315.1 Myxococcaceae bacterium | reverse complement strand
TCGCGGTGATGAGGAAGCCACCGGGCCGCAGGAGCTGCAGGGCGCGGAGGTTGATCTCCTTGTATCCGCGCAGCGCCCCCTCGACCGCGTCCTTGGTCTTCGCGAAGGACGGTGGGTCCAGCACCACCGTGTCGAAGCGGCGCCCCTCGTCCACCGCGTCCCTCAGGAAGTCGAACGCGTTGGCCACGACGACGTCCACGTTGTCCATCCGGTTGAGCGCGGCGTTCTGGCGGATCTGCTCGGCCGCGGCGTCGGAGATCTCCACCGCCGTCACGCGCTTCGCCCGCGTCGCCAGCTGCAACGCGAAGCCGCCCACGTAGGAGAAGCAATCGAGCGCCTCACCCGAAGCGTACTGTGCGGCCACGACGTGGTTCTCCCGCTGGTCCAGGAACGTGCCCGTCTTCTGCCCGCCCAGCAGGTCCACCTTGAGACGCACGAGGCCCTCCTCGTAGTGCACCGACTCGGGCAGCTCGCCGAAGAGGAGGCCCTTCTCCTGGGGGAGTCCCTCGAGCTTCCGCACGGCCGCGTCCGAGCGGTTCACCACCGCCTTCGGTGAGAGGCGCTCCACGAGGAGACGGGTGAGGAGCTCCTTGCGCTGCTCGGTGGCCGGCACGAGGAACTGCACACTGAGGTAGTCCCCGTAGCGGTCCACCACCAGGCCAGGCAGGCCGTCCGCCTCGCCGTGAACCACGCGGTAGGAGCGCTCGCCGGGGAGGGCGCGGCGGCGCAGGTCGTCCGCCTCGGCCAGGCGACGGCGGAAGAAGTCCTCGTCGATGGCCTCGTCCTCGAGCGTGACGGCGCGTAGCGCGATCTTGGAGGCGCGCGAGTAGAAGGCCTTGCCGAGCAGCCATCCGCGACCGTCCACCACGCGCACGACTTCGCCACCCTGCAGCCCCGGATCGCCGTCGAGGTCTGCCTGGTAGATCCACGGGTGCCCGGCGTTCCACCGGTCCGATCCACGACGGACGAGGGCGACTTCGGGCAGTCCGTCGGGGCCGAAGCGGGGGCCGGTGCGCGGCGGACGCGGGCGCTCGGGGCGGTGGGGGCGCGGGCGGTCGGGGCGCTCGGTGCGCCGCTGCGGAGATTGGATGCGCTCGGAGGGGCGCGAGTCCTCACGTGCTGGCGAACGGAAGGCGCCCTTGCGGCGCGGTGGCTGGTTCACGGACGGTGTCCTTCGGAGCAGCGGAGGAGGTGGCGGGGCGGCGTATACCCCAGGGGTCTCGGATAGGGGCGCGGGGGACGCGGTGCGAGGGGCTCGGAGCGGGCAGGGGGGCGACTGCCCCCTCACCCTTTCCCTCTCCCAGGGGGAGAGGGGCGTGGGCTCTGAGTGACTCTCCAGAGCCGGTGGATGTCCTTTCGCTGGAAGTCCTCCGGAAGCGAGCGGGGTGTGAGCTCCTCGAATTGTGCTTCCGGAACCCGCTCCGGCTGCAGTCGGAAGCCCTGGAAGTTGGTGGAGAAGTAGAGAACCCCACTTGGCGCGAGAAGGGCCACCACCAGTCCCAGCAGCTTCGGATGGTCGCGCTGGACGTTGAAGCTCGCCGTCATCTTCTTCGAGGTGGAGAACGGAGGCGGGTCCAGCACGATGAGGTCGTACTCCTCCCGACTCCGCTCCGGCGCGGCCAGCCACTGCAGCACGTCCGCGCGAACCAGCTGGTGACGCGAGGACGGCTCGATGCCGTTGAGCCGCAGGTTCTCCTCCGCCCAGTCCAGGTACGTGTTCGACAGGTCCACCGTCGTCGTGGTCCGCGCGCCCCCCACCGCCGCGGCCACGGTGAAGCTGCCCGTGTACGCGAAGAGGTTGAGGAACCTCTTCCCCGCGGCCTCGCCCCGCACCCGCGCGCGCGTGTTGCGGTGGTCCATGTACAGGCCCGTGTCCAGGTGCGCGGCCAGGTCCACCTTGAAGCGCAGGTCCCCCTCCTGCACCACGAACGGCTCCGCGTCACGGCCCGTGGGCGCGTACTGCGAGCGGCCCCAGGCGTGGGGCAGGTGTGTCTTCGTGAAGACCCGCGAGGGTGGCACCTCCAGCACCTGGGTGAGGGCCTCCAGTACCGCGGTGCGTTGTGCCTCCAGCGTCCCCTCCCTGAGCGCCTTCCTCCGCGGGAACTCCACCAGGTGGACCCTCCCGTCGTACCACTCGACGACGAAGGGGAGCTCCGGGATGTCGCGGTCGTACAGTCGCACGGCGGTCAGCTGCCGGGCCTTTGCCCACTTCAGGTAGTGTCGGGCGTTCTTCCGCAGCCGGTTGGCGAACATCTCCGCTTCGGTTCCGCTAAGTTCTCCGGCCATGAAATTCGACACCCTCGCCATCCACGCCGGCCAGGAGCCGGAGCCCACCACGGGCGCCATCATGACGCCCGTCTTCTTCACCTCCACCTATGTGCAGGCCGGACCCGGCGAGCACAAGGGCTACGAGTACAGCCGCACGAAGAACCCCACCCGCACCGCGCTCGAGCAGTGCCTCGCGGCGCTCGAGGGCGCGAAGTACGGCGCGGCCTTCGCGTCCGGACTCGCGGGCACCGACATGTTGATGCACATGCTCGAGGCCGGGGACCACGTCGTCGCGTCGGATGACCTCTACGGCGGCTCCTTCCGCATCTTCGACAAGGTCTTCCGCCGCCAGGGCATCCAGTACAGCTTCGTGGACCTCTCCGACCCGACGGCCTTCGAGAAGGCCATCACGCCGAAGACGAAGATGCTCTGGGTGGAGACGCCCACCAACCCCATGATGAAGCTGGTGGACCTGGCGCGCGTGGCCGAGGTCGCGAAGAAGCACCGCATCACCTCCGTCGCGGACAACACCTTCATGACGCCGTACTTCCAGCGCCCGCTGGACCTCGGCTTCGACGTCGTGACGCACTCCACCACCAAGTACCTCAATGGCCACTCGGACGTGGTGGGCGGCTTCGTCTGCACGAGTGACGCCGCCATCGCCGAGCGCATGTACTTCCTGCAGAACGCGGTGGGCGGCGTGCAGGGGCCCATGGACAGCTTCCTGGTGCTGCGCGGCGTGAAGACGCTGCACGTCCGCATGGAGCGGCACCAGCAGAACGCGTTCAAGGTGGCGCAGTTCCTCCAGGGCCACCCCAAGGTGGCGAAGGTGACCTACCCGGGCCTGGAGAATCACCCGCAGCACGCGCTCGCACGCAAGCAGATGAAGGGCTTCGGCGGGATGATGACGTTCGACATCAAGGGCGGCCTGGAGGCCGCGCGCCGCTTCCTGAAGACCGTGAAGATCTTCGCGTGCGCGGAGTCGCTCGGTGGCGTGGAGAGCCTCATCGAGCACCCGGCCATCATGACGCATGCCTCCATCCCGAAGGAGACGCGCGAGAAGCTCGGCATCTCCGACGGCCTCATCCGCCTGTCGGTGGGGATCGAGGATGCGGACGACCTGGTCGAGGACCTGCGTCAGGGACTGCAGGTCGCTTGACCCACTGTCCCCTCTCCCCCTGGGAGAGGGAAATGGTGAGGGGGCCGTGCACACACACGGCCCGCACTCGCAGCCCCATCAGCCCTGGCGTGACGCCAGGTGCTCGATGAAGTCGATCTTGGTGACGATGCCGACGACCTTCTCGCCGTCCTTCACCACGGCGACGTTGTCCTGCGCGAAGACCTCGCGCAGCTTCGTCACGGGGGTGCCGGGCGCCACCGCGCCCTGAAGCGGGGCCACGATGGAGTCGATGGCGTCCTGCATCTTGTGGGTCGCGGCCACCAGGGCGTTGAGGAGGTCCACCTCGTGGATCATCCCCTCGCCGCGGCCCTGCGCGTCCAGCACGGGCATCTGGCTGATGCCGTGCTCGCGCATCTTCTCCACCACAGCTCCGATGCGCTCGCCCTTCTGCGCCCAGATGAGCTGCTGGCCGCGGGTCCGCAGCATGTCGCCCACGGTGGCGGACTTCGGCTCCTCGAGGAAGCCGTTGTCGCGCATCCACTCGTCCGAATAGAACTTGGACATGTAGATGGCACCGGAGTCGGGGAGGACCACCACGATGGTCTTGCCCTTGCCCACCTCCTTCGCCAGCTGCACCGCCACGTGCACCGCGGCGCCGGACGAGCCGCCCGCGAAGATGCCCTCCTCGCGCGCGAGCCGCCGCGCCATCGTGAAGGACTGCTGGTCATTCACGGTGCGCACGTCGTCGAGCACCTTGAAGTCCATGGCCGCGCACAGCATGTCCTCGCCGATGCCCTCGACCTTGTAGACGTGCGGCTCGACCATCTTCCCGGAGCGGAAGTACTCCGCGTAGATGCTGCCCTCGGGGTCCACGCCCACGTTCTTCACGCCGGGCATCTTCTCCTTCAGGAACTTGCCCGCACCGCTCATGGTGCCGCCGGTGCCCATGCCCGCGACGAAGAAGTCGAACCTGCCCTCGGTCTGCTCGTAGATCTCCGGCCCCGTCGAGCGGTAGTGCGCCTCGATGTTGTCGGGGTTGTGGTACTGGTTGAGCATGAACGCGCCGGGCGTCTCGCGGTGGATGCGCTTGGCCGTCTCGTAGTAGCTGCGCGGATCCTCCGCCGGCACGTTGGTCGGCGTGACCACCACCTGCGCACCCAGCGACTTGAGGCGGTTCACCTTCTCCGTGGACATCTTGTCCGGCATCGTGAAGACGCACCGGTAGCCCTTCACCGCGGCGGTGAGCGCCACGCCCATGCCGGTGTTGCCGGAGGTGTTCTCCACGATGGTGCCACCGGGCCTCAGCTTCCCCTCGCGCTCGGCCTTCTCCAGGATGTAGCGCGCCATGCGGTCCTTGATGGAGCCGCCGGGGTTCATGAACTCGCACTTGACGAGCACCGTGGCGTCGTTGGGGCCCACCAGCTTGTTGAGCTTGACGAGCGGCGTGCTGCCGATGGCGGAGAGGATGTTTTCGTGGATGTTCATGTGTGGGCCTTCCGAAGAAGGTGAAACAGCGGAGGAGCCCCATATACCGCCCCTGGCCCCCCGAGCGACATGCCCGTTTGCCCGGTCCCCGGTCGGCCCCGCGGCCCATGGCACCCCCCGGGGCCCGGGTGCTATTCAGGGCGCCCCCATTTTCCGTCACACGACGAGGGTCAGAGAGTCAGGACGATGAGCATCGAGGCTGCGCTGCGCGAGCAGGTGGAGAAGGTCACGGGCCGGAGTGCCGCACAGAAGCCTGTGCTGAAGCTTGCAGGCCAGGCGAGCAGCCGCATGTACTTCCGGGTGGGGAGCCCGCCGGACAGCCACGTGGTGATGGTGATGCCCGTGGACGCCGCGCAGAAGAGCGACGAGGCCACCAAGGGAGACCCCCCGAAGGAGCTGCCCTTCGTCAACGTGCACCGCTACCTCGAGCGGCTCGAAGTCCGTGTGCCTCGCATCCACCGCTACGACGAGCCGGCGGGGATGATGGTGCTCGAGGACCTCAGCGACATCACCTTCGAGCAGGCGCTCGACGGTGGCAGGCACCGCGAGGCGCTCTACGACCGCGCGGTGGAGCTCCTCGCGCAGCTGCGCGTCCGGGCGGAGCAGAACCCGGACTCCTCCTGCCTCGCCTTCACGCGGGACTTCGACGAGGACCTCTACGACTGGGAGCTCCACCACTTCCGCGAGTGGGGCCTCGAGGTGTGGAGCGGGAAGAAGCCCACCGACGCCGAGCGCGCGGAGCTGGACGCGACGTTCCGCACCATCGCGCGCATGCTCGCGCAGGCCCCGCGCGGCTTCACCCACCGCGACTACCAGAGCCGCAACATCATGGTGAAGGAGGGCGAGCTGGTCGTCATCGACTTCCAGGACGCGCTCCGCGGCCCGCGGCAGTACGACCTGGTGGCGCTGCTGCGCGACAGCTACGTGGAGCTGGACGACGCGTTCGTGGACCACATGCTGGACCGCTACATCGCGGCGTTCGCGGCGGCCGGGGGCGAGCGCATCGAGCCCGCGGAGTTCAAGCGCTTCTTCCACCTCTTGACCATCCAGCGGAAGCTCAAGGACGCGGGGCGCTTCGAGTTCATCAACCGCGTGAAGGGCAACCCCGGCTTCCTGGTGTCCATCCCCGCGAGCCTCCGCTACGTGCGTGCGGCGTTCGCACGGCGTCCGGAGATGGCCGGACTGCAGCGTCTCATCGCGAAGTACGTGCCCGAGCTGGGGGCTTGATCAAGGAGGGCCTCGATGCCCATGCGAGCCATGATCCTGTGCGCAGGCCTTGGCACGCGACTGCGCCCCCTCACCGAGCGCTGGCCCAAGCCGGCCATGCCGCTGCTCGGGGCGCCGCTCCTGCGCTACCACCTGGAGGTGCTGCAGGCCGCGGGAGTCCAGGAGGTGGGCATCAACACCCACCACCTCGCTGACGTGATGCGCCAGGTGGCGGAGGCGGAGTGCGCACGGGCGGGGCTCTCGCTCACCGTGGTGCACGAGCCCGTCATCCAGGGGACCGGGGGCGGCATCCGGGGGCTGAGGGACTTCCTCGCCGCGTCCGACCCCTTCGTGGTCCTCAACGGGGACATCCTCTTCCCCCTGGCGCTCGGGCCGCTGGTGGAGGCCCACGTGGCCTCGGGCGCGGACGCAACGATGGTGCTCCAGCCCATGCCGGCCTCCGAGCGCTACGCCGCGGTGGAGACGGACGCGCGAGGGGGGGTGCGGCGCATCGCCGGGCTGGGACCCGGTGGCGAGCACCTGACGCCCTGGCACTTCACCGGTGTCCACATCCTCCGTCCCCGTGTCCTCGACTTCATGCGCCCGGAGGGGCCCGAGGACATCAACCGCGACGTCTACGTGCGCCTGCTCGAGGCGGGCGGACGGGTGCGCGGTGAGGTCGTCCATGGGTACTGGTCCGACCTGGGCACGCCCTCGCGCTACCTTGCCACGGTGCTCGACGCGCTCGAGCACCGCGTCCCCGAGGGGCTGAGGCCGCTGGTGGACACGCCGTGTCTGGGCAAGGCCTGGGTGCACCCGGGGGCGCGCGTGGAGGCCGGCTCGGTCCTGGGGCCTGCCTTCGTGGACGCAGGTGCCACCGTGGCGGCGACTGCGCGTCTCGGCGCGGGCACCTACGTGGGCCGCAACGCGAGCATCGGCGCGAATGCGCGGCTCGAGCGAGCCGCCGTGCTCGACGACACGGTCATCGGGGAGGGCGAGCACCTCGAGGAGGTCATCGCCTGGCGCAACCACCGCATCCCCGCCCCTCTCTCCAGCCAGCACCCCTCTCCCCCTGGGAGAGGGTCAGGGTGACGGGAAGCGGGGTCCCCGCGTCAGGCCGCGTGCACGCGCGCCAGGACACAGGTGACGTTGTCCGTCCCCCCCGCGGCGTTGGCGAGCTCGATGAGCCGCGCCGCTGCTCGCTGAAGATTCGGCGTCTGGAGCAGCACCTCCCGGATCCGCACATCGCTCACCAGGCCGGAGAGCCCATCGCTGCACAGGAGGAACAGGTCCCCGGGACGCGGCTCCATGCGGCCGATGTCCACGTCCACCACGTCCTTCATGCCGAGCGCGCGGACGATGACGTTCTTGTGCGGGAAGGTGTCGATCTCCTCCTGCGTCATCTTCCGCGCCTTCAGCATGTCGTTCAGGAGGGAGTGGTCCTCCGTGAGCTGTCGCAGCACGCCGGCGCGCAGGCAGTACACCCTGCTGTCACCGACGTGGGCCACCACCGCCTCGTTCTCGGCGACGCAGAGGCAGGCGACGGTGGTGCCCATGCGCTCCAGCCGGCGGTCCTGCGCGGCGCGCTCCAGGATGCGGACATTGGCCACCTTGATGGCGGTCGCGAGCCGGTTCTCGTCGTAGCTGCGCGCGCTGTCCATCCTGAACGGCCAGGTGACTTCCGCGTCCTGCGAGGTGAGACGGTAGAACCCGGCGATCTCCTCCACCGCGACGCGCGAGGCGACCTCGCCACTCGAGTGGCCGCCCATTCCGTCTGCCACGCAGTAGAGGTTCTCCTCCTGCATGAGGAGGAAACTGTCCTCGTTGTGAGTCCGCTTCATCCCGACGTGGGAGAGTCCAGCCACTTCGATCCGCATGCGCACACGCCCGCAACAGCCAAGTGAAGTCCACGGACCGTAACAAAGGCCAACCGATGCTCCAACCCCTGACTGAGCCGCTGCACCTGGTGCTGGTGGCCCCTCAGATCCCGCCGAATACGGGCAACGTGGCGCGCCTGTGCGCGGTCACCGGCTGCAAGCTCATCCTCGTGGAGCCGCTCGGCTTCTCCATCAGCGACCGGCACCTGCGACGCGCCGGGCTCGACTACTGGGACAAGGTGTTCCTTCGCCTCCTTCCGTCGTACTCCGCCTACCTCCACGCATTCCCCCACGCCCGTCGGTTCCTGATGTCCACGCACGCCACGCGCTCCCTCTGGGAGGTGTCCTTCGCGCCCGGGGACCACCTGGTGTTCGGCTCGGAGACGGAGGGGCTGGGGCCGGACGTCCTGGCCGGCGGCAGCGGGGAGCCTCTGGCCATCCCCATGCTGGCGGAGCGACGTAGCCTGAATCTTTCTACTGCGGCTGGCATCGCTGCCTACGAGGGACTCCGACAGCTCGCCGGACCAACCAGGCAGGCGCCGCCGGGGAGCTGAGCGGGGCGGACAGCACGCCGGGAGTTGAGCGGGGCGGGTAGGGGACTAGACTCGCGTCCGTGATTTTTCCGTCCCGGGTGCTCGAGCTCCTGTTCACCACGTATGTGCAGCGCGCCACGGGTGCCTTGAGGCTCTCGGTGCGTGGCCGCGAGTCCCGGCTCCTGTTCCAGGACGGCAACCTCGTGGGAGCTGACCTGGCCTTCGGCTTCCGGTCGCCGGCGCAGGTCCTGCTGTCGGCGGGCCGGCTCGACCTCACGGAGCTGGATGCGCGCTGGGCCACGGAGAGCCCGGGCTCCGATGAACCGGGTGCCGGAGAGGACGCCGGTCTCGCGGAGCTCCGCGTGCTCGCGGGTGTGCAGAGGGCCGCGGGACTCGCCGAGGTGGCCGAGTTCGAGGCTCGAGGTGTGGAGGGCGGTTTCCCCGCCATCCACGGCGCGAGGGTGGTGCGCGCGGCATTCTCACGTCATCCGCTCGAAGGGCCGGCTCCCGCTGCGCTGAGATGCCCGGACGTGGAGGCGTGCCGGGCTTGGCTCGAGGATGAGGGTGAGGCGGAGCTCCTCGCCCGCTTCGCAGAGTTTCAGGCCGTGGGGAAGCTGACTCCGCGTCAGCAGACGCTCGTGGGCCTGCTCGTGCGTGCGGGGCTTCTCGAAGTGCTCGACGCCGAGGCGTGGGATCGGCGGGTCGAAGAGGCGCGTGCGGAGGAGCGGCGGCGCGAAGAGGCGCGGCGTGCGGAGGAGGCGCTTCGTGCCGAGGAAGTGCGACGCGCGGAGGAGGCACGGCGCGCGGAGGAGTCACGAAGCGCGGAAGAAGCACGACGCGCAGAGGACTCGCGACGCGCGGAAGAAGCACGGCTCGCGGGGGAGGCACGTCGCACGGAGGAGGCGCGACGCGCGGAAGAGGCACGACGCGCCGAAGAAGCACGACGCGTGGAAGAAGCACGGCTCGCAGAGGAGGCCCGGCTCGCGGAGGAGGCCCGCCTCGCGGAGTTGGCTCGCCGCGACGAGGAGGCGCGACAAATCGAGGCGACGCGACTCGAGGAGCTTCGCCGCGCAGAAGAGGCGCAGCGCTCCGAGGAAGCGCGGCGTGTCGAGGAAGCACGCCTGGCGGAGGAGGCTCGGGTCGCTGAGATCCGACGCGCAGAGGAGGCTCTTCGCGCGGAAGAGGAGCGCAAGGCGGAGGAGGTCCGACGCGCAGAGGAGCTCCGGCTCGCTGAAGCTGTCCGTCCCTCGGAGGGCGTGCGGACCGTGGACGCTGTCCATTCCGCACAACCGCCCCTGCCTGCCCCGGCTTCGGAGCATGGGACCGTCCCATTCGGGACGCTCCACATGGAGAGCTGGTTCGAGCTCCAACCCGAGGAGATCCTCGAGCCCTCGATCGCCACCGGGGAAGAGCGCGCGCTTCACACGTCGGGCCAGGGCCACGTGGCGGATACGTCGGCTGTCCTGCCCGAGCTGGCGCTCGGCGCCTGGGCCGAGGCGATTCCCACTCCCGCCCCGGGAGAGCTGGCGCAATGGGGAGACCTTGGGGCGGGCGGCCGGGTGGGGGAACCGGAACGTGTGGCAGAGGGGGTTGGGCCGAGCACGGTCCATACGAGCGCCCCACGCTCGGGGTCGTTCGTTCCCTGGACCGATGAGTCAGCGCTGCGCGCCGCACGTCAGCGCGCTCAGGAGGAGGTCGCACGCGAGATCCAGGAAGCACTCCTGCGCTCGGTGTCGCCTTCCGCGGACGCGTGGCTGCAGGAGCAACCCATCGCACCGTCCACGGTGCCCGTCGAGCCCGCAGCGCTGCTCGAGCTGACCCCCCAGGACGCTGCCCCCGAGCTCGACCCCGGCGCCGTGGCGCTCGCCGGTGACTCGTGGGGACAGATGTTCGACGCCGCCGCACCGGAGCCTCGACCGGAGCCGGACGCCTGGTCGGTCCGTGCCCCCGTGCCGCCTCCGCTCGTCTTCGGGCCCGGGGCTCCCCCGCAGACTCCCGGTCTCGAGGAGGACCACTGGCGCGTCGTCACCTTCGACAGTCGGGGCGCGGAGGGTATCCACTCCTCGTTCGAAGCGGCGCTCGCGCGGGGGGATGCGGACCTCGACCCTGCGGTGGAGGCGCCGACCTCCCAGCCCGCACCCGGGCTCGCGGTGGAGCCGGAGGTCGAGGTGGGCGCGGCCACGCCGCCCCCGCTCGGCCTGGCGTGGGGGGATGACAACGCCCCGGCGTCCGACGATGCTTTCGACTGGCCAGCCGAGCTCGGTGACCCCGCCGAGTGGGACGACGACGAGGAAGACGTGGAGGGAGATCCAGCCGACCCCATCGAAGCGGCGCGAAGGAGGCGCCAGCGTCTGCTCCGGCGCGCGATGGAGAACCTCGGCGCTCTCGCACCGCGGCCGTCCATGGAGGGCGCCGCGCCGGTCACACCGGCCCCCGTGCCCACACCCGCTCCGGCCGTTCCCCAGGCAGGGGATGACGCACGCTTCGCGCAGATTCTCGAGCAGCGCCACGCGGAGCTCACGAGCGGCCCGCGGGACCACTTCCACGCACTCGGCCTGTCGCGCACCGCGAGCCGCGAGCAGGTGAAGGCCGCCTTCCTGGCACAGGCCAAGGTCTTCCACCCCGATCGCCTTCCGCAGTCGCTGGCGCACCTCCAGCCGAAGATCACCGCGGTCTTCGAGTCCATCCGAGAGGCCTACGAGGTCCTCCAGAACGACGCGCGGCGCGCGAGCGACACTCCGAGCCCCCGCAACCCCCGCGCACCGGCCACGGATCAGCTCGTCGGGAGCGCGGCGGCGGCGCTGGAGCACTACAAGAAGGGGGAGCTCGCGCTCCGCCGCAGGGAGTTCGCAGCGGCCGAAGAGAGCTTCGCGCGCGCACACACCCTGGACGCCCGGGCGCTCTACGTCGCCGCCCGCGCGTGGGCCATCTACATGGATCCTGCGCGCAAGGCCGAGGTGCCGGGGGTGCGCGCGATGCTGCAGGAAGCGCTCCGCATGGACCCCGCGTGCGATCGCGCCCACTACCAGCTGGGCATCATGGCGCGCGTGGAGGGGGACCAGGCCGCGGCCGAGCGGAGCTTCCGGGAAGCCGTCAAGGCCAATCCCAAACACCTCGAGGCGAACCAGGAGCTGCGACTCTTCGACCTGCGCCGGGGGAAGGCCCCCGGACACTGAGCCGGACCTGGATTCCCCGCGCGCCCGTACGTTTCGAAAGGCATTCCCCGTGGCAAAGCACCACCTGCTCCTCGTCGATGGTGACGCCAAGAGTCTGCGCGTCATGGAGGTCAGCCTGAAGAAGGCCGGCTTCTCCGTCACGACCGCGGTCCACGGGAGGGATGCGCTCGAGAAGGTGCAGATCAGCCCGCCGGACCTCGTGCTCGCCGACACGCGGATGCCGGAGATGGACGGCTTCGAGCTGTGCCGCGCGCTCAAGACCGACGAGCGCTTCAAGCAGGTCCCCTTCGTCTTCCTGACCAGTCAGAAGTCGGTCGAGTTCAAGGTCCGCGGCCTGGAGCTGGGCGGGGACGACTATCTGACCAAGCCCATCTACATCAAGGAGATCGTCACCCGGCTGAAGATGATCCTCCAGAAGGCGGAGAAGGAGCGCATCGAGCGGCGAGAGACGCAGAAGGGTGGGTTCAAGGGCGCGCTCGCGGACATGGGCGTCGTGGACCTGGTCCAGACGTTCGAGATCGGCCGCAAGACGGGCACCATCACGCTCCAGGGCGAGCGCACGGGGATGATCTTCTTCCGCGAGGGGAAGGTCATCGACGCGGAGCTGGGGCGGCTCAGGGGCGAGAACGCCTTCTACCGCATGCTCAACACCTTCGAGGGCCAGTTCGAGGTCCAGTTCGCCCCGGTGGACCGGCAGGAGCTCATCGAGGTGTCCACGCAGGGCCTGCTGATGGAGGGCATGCGTCGCCTGGACGAGTGGGGCCGGATGCTCGAGCAGCTTCCGCCGGTGGAGACGGTCTTCCGGGTGGACTACGCCCAGCTCGCCGACCGCCTCTCGGAGATTCCGGACGAGGTGAACGGGCTGCTCCGCCTCTTCGACGGGAAGCGGAGCCTGAGCCGGGCAGTGGAGGACTCGGACTTCGAGGACCTCACGGCGCTCGGCATCATCAGCAAGCTGTACTTCGAGGGACTCATCCACGAGCTGAGCGCCCACCCCACGCAGTCCTCCGGAGCGCCGCACGCGGCGCCACCGGAGTGGCACGCTGCACCACCCGCCGCGGAGCACGTGCCCTCCGAGGTGCGCGCCGAGCTTCAGGATCCGCGGGCACAGGAGCCCGCCGCCGTCGTCGCGCCCACACCGCTCCGCCCGAGAGCACCGCCAACCCCGCCGCAGGTAGCACCGGTGACACCTGCGGCAAATGTCGTGCGATTCGTTCCGCGCGACGGAGATGCTCAGGGAACGGATGTGAGAAGGCCGGTGGCGGTGGAAGACCCGGTGCACGAGTCCGCGTTCCTCGTGGCCCCGCCCCCTGCGCGTGAGGCCGCCGAGGCCGCGCGCGAGAGCCTCCTGCTCTCCTGGAGCGACGACGACGCCGGAGGACTCGGAGCCGCCGCCAACTGGGCGCCCCCGGTGGGCTGGTCCCCCATGGGCTTCAGCCCCTCACCGGCCCCGGCGGAAGCGGCCCCCGCGCGCCGCGAGACCCCGGCTCCCTCTCCGGTGGTGGCCCTCCAGCCCGCGCTGGGCGCGTCCGAGCCCGCGCCGGTGATCGCGGGCCGTCCGGAACCCGTCGCATGGCCTGCCGCGCCCGCAGCGACTCCCGAGCCAGCACGCGCAGCAGGGCCGCGTCCGGTGTCCGCGCCGCCGAGGCTGGCCGTCTTCTCCGCCCAGCTCGATGAGGAGAACGCCTCGCCACGCCGCCGGACGGCGCTCTGGGTCGCCGTGGGGGCCGCGGGGCTGCTCGTGGCCGTGGCCGCCGGCGTCGTGTGGAACGGGAGGCCCGACGCCGCGCAGGCCGCTCCGGTGCCGGCGTCGAGGACCTCGGAGGACCCTGCGGAGGCACCACGGTCCCCGGCTCCCCCGCCGCCTGCACCCGCTCAGGCCTCCGCTGCTGCTCCTGCACCCGCGGAGCAGCGTCCGGCGGACGTGGCCCAGCTCCCTCCGTCGACGACACCCGCTCCTCCGACGGCACCCGCTCCTCCGACAGCACCACCGCCTCCGACGACACCCGCTCCTCAGACGACAGCGGGCGTGAACCCCGCCACGGCCGCGAAGGCCCCGGTCCCCGAGCTGGGCTTCGAGGAGCTCCTCCGTCAGGCGGCACAGGACGAGAAGTCCGAGCGCTTCCGCTCGGCGCGCAACGGCTACCGCAAGGCGCTCGCGCTGAGGCCGGACAGCCTGGAGGCGAAGGCGGGGCTCGGCATCTCGCTGGTGAACAGCGACCCGGGGCCCTCCGGCTACCGCGAGGCCATCCGGCTGCTCGGCGACGTGGTGGACAGGGATGATTCCCACGGCGCCGCCTGGTTTGCACTGGGGATGGCGCACCAGTTCACCGGGCAGGATGCGCAGGCGGTGCGTGCGTACAAGCGCTACCTGCTGGCGGAGCCCACCGGGCGCTACGCCTCGGAAGTGCGAGCAATGCTGGAGCAGCTCGAGTAGGGAAGACCCGGTTTGCGAGTCCTTGGCCTCGAGACGTCCTGCGACGAGACCGCCGCTGCGGTGGTGGTGGATGGGCGGCGTGCGCTCTCCGACGTCGTCTCCACGCAGGTGGACATCCACAGGCGGTGGGGTGGGGTGGTGCCGGAGCTCGCGAGCCGCAACCACGTGGTGCAGGTGCTGCCCGTGGTGCACGAGGCGCTCGGCCGCGCCGGCGTCACGCTGAAGGACATCGACCTCATCGCGGTGACGTCCGGCCCCGGCCTCATCGGTGCCCTGCTCGTCGGGGTCCAGGTGGCCAAGGCGCTGAGCCTCGCCACGGGAATTCCCTTCGTCGGCGCCAACCACCTCGAGGGGCACCTCCTCGCCATCCGGCTGCTCGAGGACGCCCCCGAGCCACCCTTCCTCGGGCTCGTGGTCTCCGGCGGCCACACGTCGCTCTACGACGTGCGGGCGTACGGAGAGTACCGCCGTGTGGGAACCACCCGGGACGATGCCGCCGGCGAGGCCTACGACAAGGTGGCGCGGCTCCTCGGCCTTCCCTATCCGGGGGGGCTGCCCATCGACCGGCTGGCGCAGGGGGGTGACCCGGAGGCCATCCGCTTCCCGCGCGCGCTGCCGCAGCCGGGGGTCCTCGACTATTCGTTCTCCGGGCTGAAGACGGCGGTGGCGCAGCACCTGCGCGCGAAGGGAGTGCCCGAGGGACAGGCGCTCGCGGACCTCTGCGCGTCGTTCCAGGAGGCCGTGGCGGACAGCCTCTCGAAGAAGGCCGTGGCCGCGGCGCGTGCGCTGGGCCACTCGCGCCTGGTGCTCTGCGGCGGGGTGGCGGCCAACTCGCGCCTGCGCACCCTGGTGCGGGAGCGCGGCGAGGCCCAGGGCCTGAAGGTGTTCCTGCCGCCGGTGCGGCTGTGCACCGACAACGGCGCGATGATTGCCGTCGCGGGCTATGAGGCCTGGCGGCGGGGCCTGCGCGGGGACTACACCATGGCCGCGGACCCGGCGTGGCGGCTCTGAGGCAGCGAGGAAGGAAGGACGGCGAGGAGATGGCGCAGTCACCCCAGGAGCTCCTGAGGAAGTACGGGCTCAAGGCCAAGCAGTCGTGGGGCCAGAACTTCCTCGGTGACGAGGGCGCGCTGACGCACATCGCGGAGTCGCTGGAGCTCACGCCGGGAGAGACGGTGGTGGAGCTCGGTCCGGGCCTGGGTCACCTGACGCGCCACCTGCTCGCCACCGGGGCGCGCGTGGTGGCGGTGGAGCGCGACCGGGACATGGTGCACGTGCTCGAAGCACAGGCGCTGCCGGGACTCACCGTGGTGGCGGGGAACGCCGCGACGGTGGACTTCGCGAAGGTCGCGGGCGTCGCGCCCGTCGCCGTGGCCGGCAACCTCCCGTACCACCTCACCTCGCCCATCCTCTTCCAGCTGCTCGAGCAGCGACGCAGCGTCTCGCGCGCGGTCTTCACGCTCCAGAAGGAGGTGGTGACGCGGCTGGCGGCGTCACCGGGGAACCGCGACTACGGGTTGCTCTCCGTGCTGCTGGGCCTCTTCTTCGACGTGGAGGAGCTCTTCACGCTCCCGGCGCGCCTCTTCACCCCACCTCCGAAGGTGGACTCGGCGGTGGTGCGGCTGTCGGCGCTGCCAAGGCCCCGTGCGGAGGTGACGAGCGATGCGCGCTTCATCCGCGTGGTGAAGGCGGGGTTCGGACACCGCCGCAAGACGCTCTTCAACTCCCTGCGCTCCGACGCGGCGCTCGCCACCCCCGAGGCCATCTCCGCGGCGCTCGCGGCCGCCGGCATCGACCCGATGCGCCGCGCCGAGACGCTCAGCCCCGAGGAGTTCGCCGCCCTCGAGAGAGCGCTTCCTCAGTCCATCGGGTGAAGCTTCCGGAGCGCGTTCACGATCTTCCCCTTCACCTTCGCGCCCGGACGCGGGGTCCCCTCCTCCCCACGCGGCGCGACGGCCTCGTTGCGCTTCGGCTCGGCGCGCCCAGCCTCGCGCTCACCGGCGAGCTGTCGTGCCTTCTCCAGCACTGTTGACGGAAGGCGCTTGCGGTCCCGCGGTGGCATGGCTCTTCAGCGCTCCTGCGTCTCAGTCCCGCTGCGGAACGAGCGTCCGCAGCAGGCCCCCATCGCGCTCGAGATAGGCGCGGAACGGTCCCTCCTCCAGGCCCATGCGCGCCGTCACACGGTGGACGAGGGTGTCCAGACTCCCGGCCCCCGGACGCTTCAGCTCCAGGGCGATGCGCAGCATGGCCACCCCGTACAGCGGTGGCGGCGTGCGCTCCATCCCGGCCCTCTGCTCCTCCCTCCGCGCCTCCAGCTGCACCACCGTCTCCCCGCGCTTCATCCGCCGCAATCCCGCACCCCCTTCAGCCGCCGGGCACCCAGGAGAGGCGCCGGCTGAATGACGTGACACTATGTGGCCATGCGCCGAGCGCGCATGCAAGGGGGGCCCTGCGCGCCCGGGTGATGGCGTGCACGAGGACCGGCCCCTGTCCCGGAGGGCAGGGGAGGGAGCTTTCTCGCGGGACGTGGATTTTCCGAACGGTTACAGTCCCGCTGGCGTCCAGGCGATCCCCCAGGGGACGGCGGAGGACGCATGCGTCCACCCACCACCCGCTGTCACATAGGAGGTGAACCGTGAAGGACAAGGTCACCATCCATTCCCTGCGAAAGCTGAAGCAGATTGGTCAGAAAATCTGCATGGTTACGGCCTACGACGCGACCTTCGCGCGCATCCTGGACGATGCGGGCGCGGACGTGCTGCTCGTGGGTGACTCCCTGGGCATGGTGGTCCAGGGCCACCAATCCACGCTGCCGGTGACGATGGAGCAGATGCTCTACCACTCCGCGGCTGTCTCCCGTGGGACGCGCCGGGCGCTGGTAGTGGGGGACATGCCCTTCATGAGCTACCAGGGCTCGGTGGACGAGGCGGTCCGCAACGCGGGGCGCCTGGTGGCCGAGGGCGGCGTCGGTGCGGTGAAGCTCGAGGGAGGCGCGGAGTTCGCGGACGTGGTGGCGCGCATCACCCGGGCCTCCATCCCCGTCATGGGGCACCTCGGGCTCACCCCCCAGTCGGTGCACAAGATGGGCGGCTACGTGGTGCAGGGCCGTGACGAGCAGGCCGCGCGCAAGATTGTCGAGGACGCGCAGGCGCTGGAGCGGGCGGGCTGCTT
>JAKEEX010000200.1 GCA_022616315.1 Myxococcaceae bacterium | reverse complement strand
GCCACGTCGTGAGGCCGTTGAACACGCCCAGTCCCAGGAACGCGAGCGACAGCAACAGACGCAAGGGGCGAAGGTCGAGGAGCGCCCGGAAGCGCGGAGCCTCGGCCTGGGGCGCGGCGGCGGCACGCCTGTCGGGGTTGGGGTGCACGACGAGGGCGAACACGCCGGCGGCCGCGAACGTGATGCCGGAGAAGACCGCCATCGCGGCGCGGAACCCCGCGGCGTCGACCAGTGCTGGCGTCGCGGCCATCCCGGCTGCCATCCCCAGAAACATCCCCATGGTCCCGACGCCCGTCGCGGTCGCGGCCTGCTCCTCGGGGAACCAGTCCGCCACGAGCATGGAGATGCCGTTCACGATGTAAGGCTGGGCCACGGCAATCCCGACCTGTCCGGCCAGGAGCGCCCAGAAGCTCGAGTCGACGATGCGCAGACACGACGCGACCGCCATCCCGAGGGCGCCAACCCCCACCGCGAACCGGTAGCCACGCGCATCGGTCAACGCGCCGGCCGGGAGGGAGAACACGATGTAGAGGAGCGGGAAGACGAGCACGAGCAGGCTGGCCACGAGCTCGCTCACGCCGTACCGGTGCTGTATCGCTGACAGCAGCGGCGCGAAGTTGAGCCAGAGCATCTGGTTGACGCCGACCACTGCCGTGTAGGCGAGGAGGACCTGCCACCGTCGGGAGCTGCGCATCATGGTCGAGGACCTCTTGGCCATCGGGACACGCGACACGGACGCTGCCACCGTATCACGCGCACCTCCCGGTGCCGGGCCGCGAAACGTTGGCTGCGACACAGGCCGGCGCCCCTGACACCGCTCCGTGACGGGGCGCCCGTTCCAGACGTGCTAGCCGTTGCGGCTCCAATCAACCTGCCGTTCGAGGGGGGCACGCAATGGCTGACATCTACCAGTCCATCTGGGATGGGGACGCACCCAACCGCTTCGAGGTCGCGCTCAGGCGCGAGGACGGCCAGTGGCCCCCGGCGGCAGGCATCCACCTGGACACACAGGGCAAGGCCTCGGGCAAGCGCAACCAGGACCTGGCGACGCGGCCCCTGTTCCGCCAGGTGGATGAGGCGAAGCTGGAGAGCGGCACGTACAAGCCGTTCATCGCCCTTCTCGACAACTACATCGTGAACTACCGCTGGGCGGAGACCACGACTCCGCAGGAGAAGCGGGAGATCGACGTCTTCCTCGACGCCATCCTCCCGACGGGGCCCATGCGCAGGGCGCACGAGTACGTCGTCCACGAGCTGGGCGAGCGCCTCACCGAGGGGGAGTTCCGGTCGGCGGTGGAGCGCCTCTGGTTCACGCTCTACACCAACCACTACAACGGGAAGTCCACCTCCCACTGCTCCGGCTTCGAGCACGTGTTCGTGGGCGAGGGGAAGTACAGCCCCCGGTTCGGCGCCGCGGAGACGCTCGGGGAGATCTCCGGCTACCACTCGTGGATCAAGTTCTACTTCGACGAGCGGTACGGGCGGGTCAACTTCCTGGGCCACAAGTACGACCTGCACGGGTTCGATGCCCCGACCAACCCCCACGTGGTCACCCTGCAGATGGAGTGGGCGCACACGGACCTGCGCGGCAACGTGCGCGCACGACTGTTCAAGAAGAAGGGCGGCTTCTTCGTGGGTACCAGCCCCGAGTGCGAGATGGCCATGGGCACCGTCGCCTTCTACGAGAGTCTGCACGGGCGCTTCGGCCAGAAGCGGCCGGCGCAGATCGGCAACGGCCGCTACAACCTGGTCCTCTACCGCAACACGCGCCAGGGCGGCGGCCCCGGCGAGTTCATCCGGTCCTTCTACCCCGAGTACCTCGGCGAGGTGGCGGGCATGCAGACGGACATGGACCGCGTCATCGTGGAGCCCGTGTCCGCGACCACCTTCCTGACCGGGGCCATCCGGATTGCCGCGGCCATGGTGGACCCGACCGGAGCGGACCCCGGAAAGGAGTGGGTGGAGCTGAGGAACACCGGCAACAAGGAGGTGCGCCTGGATGGATGGGAGCTGCGCGACATGATGGGCCGTCCGCGGCCCCTCTCCGGGACGCTGAAGGCAAACGAGGCGAGGAAGGTGGACCTCACGCGGACCCATCCAGCGGCCATGCAGCTGGGGAACCGCGCCGGCCTCATCGCCCTGCATGACGGCGAGCGCGAGGTCGCCCGTGTGACGTACGGCCCCGAGAAGGTCCTCGAAGGCAAGGCCATCGAGTTCTGAGAGGAGAGCGCTCCATGCCCCAGGGCATCCGCTATGCCGGCTATCCCTCTGCGTTCGTCTATCCCGAGGTCCCCACCGCCGGGACATCCCCGAAGCCCATCAAGCACCTCCTGTGGGGAGACTGGATGCGGCTCCTCGGCGAGGAGCAGGGCGACTATCTGAAGGTCCAGGCGCGCGGCGGCACGGGGTGGATCCGGAAGGACCTCGTCGAGTCCAGGCCGCTGCTCGAGGTCGTCTTCGTCGACATCGGCCAGGGGGACGGGTGCATCGTCAGCGTTCCGAAGGCGGACGGGGCCGGCCATCGGCACCTCCTCGTCGACGCAGGCGAGCAGGACAACATGCTCCGATTCCTCCGCTGGCGCTTCGACCTGGAGCAGCGCGCGCAGGAGTTCGAGGCTGCCATCATCACCCACCCGGACCAGGACCACTACCTCGGCTTCAAGGACATCCTCGAGCACCCGAACGTGAAGGTGCGCGCCCTGTTCCACAACGGCATCGTCGAGCGGAAGGATGGGCTCGGCGAGGTCACGAATGCGGGCAGGAAGTTCGTCCGTGTGGTGAGCTCCCACGAGGAGCTCGAGGCGCTGCTCGGGGACGAAGCCGAGGTCGGCGGAAAGCGCTACGCAGGCGTCCTGCGAAGGGCGTTGGAGAGGGGCGCGAAGACGGCCAACCTCTCCACCGCGAAAGGGTACGTCCCGGGGTTCGGCGAGGACCAGCCCGTGTCCCTCCAGGTCCTCGGGCCGGTCGTCCAGACTGTCGGCAGCCGCAACCTGCTTCCGTGGTTCGAGGACGCGGGCAAGACGAAGAACGGCCACTCGGTGGTGCTGCGGCTGAAGTACGGAGGGGTGAGCGTGCTGCTGGGGGGAGACCTCAACACACCCGCGGAGAACCACCTGCTCCGGCACCACACCGGCGGGATGGCCCCGGACGAGTCGGGCTTCCTGGAGAGGGCGCGCAGCGTCTTCCGGAGCGACGTGGCGAAGGCCTGCCACCACGGCAGCGCCGACTTCAGCTCCCTGTTCCTCCGGGCCGTCCATCCGCTGGCGACCGTCATCTCGAGCGGCGACGAGAACCCGCACGCGCACCCACGGGCGGACGCGCTCGGCGCGATTGGCGTGTCCTCGCGCGGGGAGCGTCCGCTCGTCTTCAGCACCGAGCTCGCACGCTCCGCGCCCGAACAGCTCAAGCACCCGAACGTGCTGAGGCAGCGCCGCAACGAGCTGCTCGCCGAGTACGACGAGGCGGAGACGGCCGAGGCGCGCGCACGCGTCCAGAGGAAGCTGGAGGCGCTGCTCGACATGGACCGGAGCATCTCCGTCTACGGCGCCATCAACCTCCGCACCGACGGCAAGCGGGTGGTGATGGCCTACCGGCTGGAGCGCGAGCGCAATGGCTCGCGCTGGGACCTGTACCGCCTGGAGCCCGGTGCCGGGGGCGAGCTGGAGTACAGGTCGAACCACGCCTGAGCGGGAGCGCGGGGCGCGGTGGTGTCGATGGCACCCGCGGACGCGTCGCGCCACGAGACTCACGGCGTGAGCAGCACCTTCCCGAAGTTCTTCCGGCCCTGAAGGTAGGCGTGTGCCTCGCCGGCGCGGTCGAAGGGGAACGTCGTGTCGACCACGGGCGAGAGCGTGCCGTTACGGGTGAGCGTGACAATCTGGTCCAGCATGCCACGCAGCTCCGCGGCCTGGTCCCACAGGTGGCCCAGGTTGACCCCGAACACGCCGCGGTTCTTGTTCATGAGTGGGAGCGGCTTGAACGTGGGCAGGGCGAAGTAGCCCTTGAGCACCGCTCCCACACTGCGCGTCTTCCCGGGGGCGAAGCTGGAGGCGCCAAACATGAAGAGGCGGCCGAGCGGCGCCAGCGAGCGGTAGCTCTTGGCAAAGGAGCGTCCCCCGACGGCATCGATGACGATGTGCACGCCCTTGCCACCGGTGATGCGTTTCACCTCGGCCTCGAAGTCCTGCGTCGTGTAGTCGATGGTGTGGGCGCAGCCGGCCTCGCGCAGGCGCGCGTGCTTGCTGGCGCTGGCGGTCCCAATCACCTCCGCGCCGCGCCAGCGGCACAGCTGCAGCGCGGCCTGCCCCACGCCGCCGGCAGCTGCATGCACCAGCACCCGCTCGCCTTTGTGGACGTTTCCGAGGTGAATCAGCATGAGCCACGCGGTCAGGTAGTTGACCGGGAGCGCAGCGGCCTGGAGGAACGTGAGCGCGTCCGGCAGCGGCACGGCCAGTCCGGCAGGCACGACCACCTGGTCGCTGTAACCACCGAAGCGGGTCATGGCTGCGACGCGCATCCCCGGGGCGAGCCCCTCGACGCCGGGACCCAGCTTGTCGACGATGCCCGCGACCTCGTAGCCGACCACCGCGGGCAGCTTGGGCGCATCAGGGTAGACGCCGATGCGCGCCATGACGTCCGCGAAGTTGACACCTGCGGCGGCGACTCGGACGCGAACCTGGCCCGGACCCGGCTCGGGGTCCGGCGCTTCGCGAACCTCCAGGACCTCGGGGCCACCCGTCCTCGGAATCCAGACCTGTCGCATGGGCGCAGGCTAGCACCCCAGCCGCAAGTGCATCCTTCGACGTTCAGCCACAGAGTCGATGAAGGCCGCAGCCCGGTATCGGGCATCGGCGTATGCGGTGATGACCTTCGGTTGGCGGAGGGCTCCATGTTGAAGCGTCTGCCCACTCTCGAGCAGGTGGCGGAAGCGGCCGCGTTCCTTGCATCGGACAGGGCAAACGCCATGACTGCGACAGTCGTCGACCTCACGTGCGGCGTGCGGGTTCCGCGCTGACGACTCCTCCGCAGCGTTTCTATGGCCAACTCATCGAACACCACCTGGTGACCCCGAGGAGTCTTCCGCCCCCGAAGCAGCGGCCCCGGGGCACGAGTCCCTCAGCCGCCCACGCGCTCCTTCGCGAGCTCGGCCCGGAAGAAGGTGCTGCCCTTCGCGAGCGTCTCCATGTAGGGCCGCACGTCCTCGCGGTTCTCGGGCGAGAGCTCCGCGAACGGCGTGATGTGCGCGTCCGGCACGTAGCGGAGGGTGAGGTTGATGCGCCGGGTGCGGAAGTCGGGCAGCTCCGGTGGGAGAAGGTGGCCGGCGCGGGTGTCCACCCGCTGCACCCGGTGGAACGTCTGCTCCTTCCAGCGCGCGCCCCCGAAGAGCTGAAGCGCCCCGTCGTCGAGCCACTGCTCGAGCACGACCTCGTCCCGCTCGCCGGGACGGGTGGACGTGACGAACTGGAGGAGCGCGCGCTCGCCCAGCGAGATGCTCGCGACCGGCCCCGGCTCGAAGTCCTTGTGCTCGCCCACGCGCGCCGTGTCCACCCAGCGGTCCCCCTCCAGGCGGCTGCCGTAGAAGTTCACCAGGCAGGTGTTGAGGTGCCAGCCCGCTGGGAGGTCCGCCCCGCGGAACATGGCGCGCGCGAGCGCCTCCACCTTGACGACCTGGCGCTGGAGCACCGCCGGGAACGGCTCGGCCTTCACGCACCGGTCCTTCACGCCCTTGGGCGGGCGGTAGTAGTCGAGGCAGGCGAACTGCCAGTTCCCCAGCCAGTACACGGGGCGCAGCAGCCGCCGCTGCAGCTGCCCCGGAGGCGGCGGGTGGTGCGCCGAGTAGCGCTCCTCCCAGAGGGGGTGCAGGGTGGCCAGCCAGGCGAGCAGCTCCGCGCGGTCGGATGCCGCGAGGAAGCTCGCGTTGTAGTGGTGCCCGGGCGTGCGCTGGCGGGCCCTGGCGGCCAGTGGAGGGCCGCGGCGGCGGGGAGGAGGAGCCATGGCGTGCACTCCGACTACCACAGGGTTCCTCATGGAGGCGCCGGCGTACCTGCCCGTGATGGCGCAGGTGCCGCTCGGTGGATGGACAGTGAAGCTGTGTCCCGGCTCGGTGCTGGGCGCGAGCCTCTGACAACGGGGCTCGTGGCGGAGGGCCCACCTCCATGTTCGACGCTGATCCGCCGCGACCGAAACGCCCCGTTTCGGCAGCATGCTCGTCCTGCCGGAGCTGAGCTTCCGACTTCCCGTGGGGCCTGGGTGCGGATGCACTTCTCTTGCGACCTTGAAGACACGACAGAGGAGGGAGGCCCCGTCCAGCCGCGACGCTCGCTGACATCTCGGCCTCCCTGCGTCTGCTCCGCGTGCCAACGCTGACTCCGCCGACTCCCGGCCCTCCTCCACTTCAGGCGCGGCCGCTGCGGGGACCAGAAATGGCCGGAGTTTCGCGCCCGGAGCGAAGACACCGTGGAAGCGAGGCGCTGGTGGTGACGGACAGCGCGAGTCAGGGCAGCTGGCCGTGGTCCCATCATGGTGGTCCGCGACCGCGAGAAGGCGCTCGCAGCGACATTGTTTCGCTCGTGGAACAGTCAGTCCACGCCCCTCATCTAGTCCCACCTTCGGACCGTTGCTATTTCTTGGGCCACCGGAGGGCGAAACCATGCTGGCACATAAGATTCAGCACGCAGCGCGAGAGATCATCTACCGCACGCGGGGGCACACAGGTGGTCCGATCACGCGCTTGATGAGCCCCGGCGATCTCGGCGAGCTGCTCAAGCCGTTCGTGTTCCTCGACCTCGCCGTGTTCGACGGCAAACATCCGCCGATGCCGATCGAGTACGGATGGCATCCGCACTCGGGCATCGCGACCGTCACGGTGATGCTCGAGGGCGATGTCCACTTCCAGGAGACGACCGGACGCGATGGCATGCTGCCCGCAGGCGGCGTCGAGTGGATGCGCGCGGGCAACGGAGTCTGGCACACCGGCGCGCCCGCGCCCGGACGGATGGCGGCGTTTCAGCTGTGGGTGGCGCTACCGCCGGAGCTCGAGAATGGCCCCAACGCGAGCCAGTATCTGATGCCCGAGGAGGTGCCGGTGGAAGGGCCGGTGCGCGTGATCCTCGGCTCGTACGGCCGCGCGAAGAGCCCGATCGGCGCACCGCCGATGAACTATCTCGCGGTGCGCTTGAAGGCCGGCGAGTGGTGGAGCTATCAGCCGCCGAATGGGCACACCGTGGCCTGGGCGGCGGTGAGTGAAGGCTCGCTCCGTACGCCTTCGCCGTTCTCGAGCGGGGAGCTCGCGATCTTCGAGCCTTCGGAGCAGGCGATCGAGTTCGTCGCCACGGAGGACACGACCTTCGTGCTCGGCTCTGCGGTGCGGCACCCCTATGACCTGTTCCTCGGCAATTACTCGGTCCACACCACCGCCGAGGCACTGGAGAAGGGCGAAGCGGAGATTCGGCGCATCGGCCGCAAGCTGCGCGCGGATGGAATTCTTCGTCGCTGAAGAGCGCGATCAGGGCGCCGGCCCGGCTCGCTTCGTCCCGTTCCGCGGCTCGGCTCGGCGCCGCCCGGAGCGAGCCGGTGCGGAACGCCGCCCTGCGGAGGCTCGGCGAGCCCGTGCCAGGGACTCCGGCTGCGGCGGCTGGCCGCGGAACGTCACCCGGTAGGCGAGCGGGCTCGTCCCGACGATGCGCGCAAAGTGGTGGCGCAGGGTGAGCGGGGACTGGAAGCCGCAGAGGTCGGCAATGCGCGCCACCGGCTCCCCGGTCGTCTCCAGCAGGCGCTGCGCGAGCAGCACCCGCTGCTGCAGCAGCCACTGCAGCGGTGAGGTGCCCGTCTCGGCCCGGAAGCGGCGCGCGAACGTGCGGCGACTCATCGCCGCGCGCCTGGCCATCGCGTCCACCGTCCACGGCTGGACGAGGTGCTCGAGCAGCCACGCACGGAGGGGCTGCAGGCCCTGCTCGCCCGCGGGCGGCACCGGCTGCTCGATGAACTGCGCCTGCCCGCCTGAGCGGTGTGGGGCGACCACCAGCCGGCGTGCCACGGCGTTCGCGACCTGCTCCCCGTAGTCACTGCGCACCAGGTGCAGACAGAGGTCGATGCCCGCGGCGGTGCCAGCGGAGGTGAGGACCCTGCCCGCGTCCACGTAGAGCACCTTCGGGTCCACACGGACCGCAGAGTATCGCGCTGCGAGCAGGGGCGCGTCCTTCCAGTGGGTCGTCGCCTCGCGCCCATCGAGCAGGCCCGCCGCCGCCAGCACGAAGGCGCCGGTGCAGATGGACGCCACGCGCGCGCCCCGTGCGTGGGCTGCGCGCAACGCCTTGCTGGCGGGCGCGGGGATGGAAGCCTCCAGGTCGGCCAGCCCGGGGACGAGGACCGTCTCCGCGCGCGAGAGTGCCTCGAGCCCATGCGGGACGTTCACGCTGAAGCCATTCGCGGTGCGCACCGGGCCCGCTCGCAGGGCGCACAGCTCCATCCGGTAGCGGCGGGCGCCGAGGTCGGGGTGCCAGTACCCGAACACCTGGCACGCCACGCCGAGGTCGAAGGGGACCACGGAGTCGAGCGCGAGGACGGCGACCCGGTGCTCTCGGCCATTCGGAGGGGCTCTGCGCGGCATGGCCGGATGTTAACGCACTTTGGCAGAACGGCCACTCACACCCATCCCGCGCCGCGCCCTACCCTGCCGCACCATCCAACATCCTTCACGGAGTCGTCGCATGAGCCAGCACGGCAGCAACACCCCTCTCGCGCAGCGGCCCGACAAGCGCGTGCGCTTCGACTTCGAGGTCGAGTTCACCAACGGCGGAGGTCTCCAGGGCCAGGACTTCCGGCTCGACATCCCAGGGGACGACATCGCCGACGCGGAGCTCACCGACTTCATCGTGGTGGACCTGCGCCTGCTGATGGTCGGCCGCGTGCGCATCCTCAACAAGGTGGTCTTCGAGGAGCCGCACAAGCGGGCGGCCCCCCAGAGCGGAGCCGCCGCCCCGACACCGCAGGCCTCCGGCGTGGTGCACCGCTTCGTGGACCTGAGCCACACCATCGAGGCGGGCATGGTCACGCTCCAGGGCCTCCCTGCCCCCGTCATCTGTGACTTCCTCAGCCGCGAGGCCTCGCGCGCGCGCTACGCGGAGGGCACCGAGTTCCACATCGGCCGCATCGACATGGTTGCCAACACGGGGACCTACCTCGACAGCCCCTTCCACCGCTTCGCCGGTGGGGCGGACGTCTCCGGCCTGTCGCTCGACTCCCTCGCAGACCTGGAGGGCGTCGTAGTACGGGTTGCAGGGCAGGAGGGCCGCGCGGTCACGCGCCCGCTCCTCCTCGGGGCGCTGGTGGGAGTGGACGTGCGCGGGAAGGCCGTGCTCGTGCACACCGGCTGGGACGCGCACTGGCGCACCGACCGCTACTTCGATGGCCACCCCTACCTGACGGCCGACGCGGCCGAGCTCCTGGTGCAGGCGGGCGCCGCCCTGGTCGGCATCGATTCCCTGAACATCGATGACACCACGGACGGGAAGCGCCCCGTCCACACCGCCCTGCTCGGGGCCGGCATCCCCATCGTCGAGCACCTGCGCGGGCTGGCACAGCTGCCGCTCGTGGGCTTCCGCTTCTCCGCCGTTCCGGTGAAGGTGCGCGGGCTGGGAACGTTCTCCGTCCGCGCCTACGCGCGGCTGCCCGGGTGAGCCGTGGAGGCCGGCGGGTGTCCATGGCCGACGAAGCATCTGCGGTGACGCCGCTGGTTCAGGGCTCCGTCGCTCAACTCAACAACGCCGCCGTCGAGCGACACGCCCCATGGGAACGACCAGCGACCCTCGAGGTAGTCTCTCGCGTCCGCATGGAGCGCACGATGGCGGCCCGTGGAAAGGGGAGCGGACTCATGACAACAACGACCTATCAGGCCGTTCGTCGCGAGCTCTTCTTCGATGTGTCCCATGCGGCGTTCTCGGCGGCACTCGAAGAACTGCTTGGACGCGTGGACTTGCAAGCACTGACGGAAATCGCAAAGGAAACGCCGGAAGCCGCACGCGCGAAGCTCGCCTCCTTCATCGGCCCTCTCGACTTCGCGCTGTTTCAGAAGCTCGACCACGGCGGAGTGCTGGCTGCGATGCGTGGAGCACCGACGCGGGCGACGACCTACGTGTTCGGAAACGCGCTGATTGCCGTCGAGATGACGAAGCACGACCCGCGTGCTGGGCTCTACGTTCCACTTCGGTTGTTCGTCCAGGAGAGCGGCAAGGACCGCATTCTCGTCACCTACGACGTGCCCTCGGCGACGATGGCGCAGTTCAGATCGCCCGAGATCGACGCGGTCGCGCGTTCGCTGGACGAAAAGGTTCAGCGTCTCATCGAGGAGGCGGTGAAGCGCGCGTCCTCGCGCGAGCGTCCTCCAGGCGGCCGCGTCTGACCGCGCGGGGACCGACAGCTCCTTCTACAAGGGTGATGACATCACCAAGCTGAACTACGACGGCGACGACAACAGCCGCAATCACCGGGAGAACCTGGACGCGTACGCCTCCGTCCCCGCGTATGTGTATTACGCGGTGAGCGAGACCTCCACGCACTACTTCATCCACTACGGCATCTTTCACCCGCGCGATTGCGCGTAGGACGCATTGGGGCCCTGTTGGGTGCGCACCCGGACCCCGGGCTCCTCCCCCGTGTACTGCAGCAGCCCCAGGAGCTGCTCGGGGGAGGGAGGGGGATGTCGTGCTGCGGGCTGTGGCGTCAGTGCCAGAAGGCG
>JAKEEX010000199.1 GCA_022616315.1 Myxococcaceae bacterium | reverse complement strand
GGCTCGCCGCTGCAGGGACCAGAAATGGCCGGAGTCTCGCTCCCGGAGCGAAGACGCCGTGGAAGCGCGTCAAGTTCATCCTGGGCGGGGGGACGCCCTAGGCATGATGCCCCTCCTGCGTTACCAAGTGGCCCGTCTCCCGGTGTCTTCCGAGGCCGCGGCCCTGCGCTTTGGCTGCTTCCAGGCGAGCGAGCGTGGAGCGGTCGAGGACAAACCATTGCGTGTGGCCGGTGCCGCTTCCCTCGGCGGGTTCAAGCAGGCCCATCCGCCGCCATTGGCGCACCACGGAGGGCGCGACATCCAGACGCCAGGCGACGCCCTGGAGCGAGTACATTCCGTCTGCGCGGCGCCTGGGGGCGAGGCGTGACTTCGGCGAGGCGCGGTGCAGGCCCTCGGCGTAGCGCACGCGCCGCACGGCAATGGCATCCCATGCAAGGCCCGCCCCCGTCCTCATTCCCGCTCCGTTGAGCGCCTGGGCAATCTCTTCGTCCGACTCCTTCGAGTGCAGGCCCTCGACAATCCGCTCCAAGGCGCTCGGCGAGGTGGCCTGTGCATCCAGCTTGTTCGGCCGTGGCACCCTCACTTCGCTGACGGCGCCCGTGTGCCACAGCACCTGCACGCGTGTCTGCCGCTCGGGCATCTCCACGGGCGTCAGCGTCACGGTGCGCACCAGCATGCGCAGGAGGTTCTTTCTCTCTGCGTTGGTGGTTGTCGGCGCCTTCCACACTGCCGGCAGGTTGCGCGCCAGTGCAAGCAGGCGGCTGCGGTCCTCCTCCGACAGCTGCAGCTTCTCGCGGCGTCGGGCAGCCTCGTATTCCTCTTCCACCTGCTCCACTTCCTTCAGCCGCTCGTTCCACTCTCGCTCCAGGGTGCGCGCGACGACGCGGTTGTCCGGGTCCACCGCCTTGTAGCGGCGCTCTGCAAGCTGCGCCTCGTAGCGCACCCGCTCCAGTCGCGCCTTCCATTGCAGGTCTACCTCGCGCCCTTGTCGCTCCGCCTCGCGCACCACGGCCAGGGATAGGTCCACCTCTGGCGGCTGGACGGTTTCAAGGAAGAGCTTTGCGACGCCTTCGTCTACTGCCCGCGCAGGCACGCTGAAGCACAGCACGCCCTCGTCGAAGCGTCTCGCCATGCACTGGTACTTCTCGTGGGGCGGGCTGCCGCTCGACACCGGGCGCATGGGGTGACCGCACCTTCCGCACAGCACCAGCCCCTGCAGCAGCGCTCGGCCTTCGCGCGCTGCCCCCCTGCCGCCCCCCGTCTGGTGCGTCGTTCGGTTGTCCTCCAGCTTGCGCTGATTGCTCATGTACTCCTCCCAGCTGATGTAGGCGGGGTGGCGCTCACGCAGACACGTCTTCCATGCCTCCCGCGGGAAGTACCGTTTCAGCCGTCGGCGCAGCTGCCCGTCCACCAGCCCCATCCGCTCCTCGCTACGGCCGAAAACGTAGGCCCCGGCGTACACGGGGTTGTGCAGGAATCGCAGCACCAGGGCCGGCTTCGGCTGCTTCCAGATGACCTCCCCCGTCTTGAGGTGCCGGGTGGGCAGCCGCAAACCTGCGCGGGCCAGGCGCCGCACCACCGCATACGCACTGCCCTCGATGCGGAAGAGCTCAAACACCAGGTGGATGGCGCGCTGGACGCGCTCATCCGGGTCGAAGCGGAAGCGGCGAGTCGCCGCATCCCACTCGTAGCCCGCCGCGGGACGCAGGTAGAGCTCGCCTCGCCGCGCCTTGGACAGCCTGCCGCCCTCCAGGCGCAGCCGCATCCAATACTGTTCCGCCTCGCTCATTGTCCCCTTCAGGCCGAGCAACAGCCGGTCATTGAAGTCGCGCGGGCTGTAGACGGACTGCTCATCCACGATGACTACGTCCGCCAGCCCGCACAGCTCCAGCAGCCGGTGCCAGTCCGCCGAGGAGCGCGCCAGGCGGGACACCTCGAGCGCGAAGATGGCACCCACCCGTCCGTGCGCCACCGCCTCCGCCAGCCGCTGGAAGCCTGGACGCCAGCTGGCACTCGAGCCGCTCTGCCCCAGGTCCTCATCCAGCGTGTCGATGCGCTCCGGACTCCAGCCCAACTGCAGGGCGCGCTCGCGCAGGCCGTACTGGCGCTGCGTCGACTCCTGATGCTGGTGCACCTGCTTGAGGGTGGACTGCCGCAGGTAGATGGCCGCCCGGCGCTGGGTGTGCGTTGGAAGAATCTTCTCGCTCATGACCCTCCTCGCCTGCCGCGCCGGCGACGCACAGAGCCTTGTGCACCAGCGCGGCCCATGCCCCGAGCAGCCGGCCCTGCAGTGCCTCGGGGAGCTCGCCCCACGTGCCCCTTCCCCCTGTCGGCATGCACGCCTCCGCTTCGGGCGGGCGCACCGGGCAGAACGTCCCGTCTCGGCGCGCTCGACGTTTTCCCGCACAGCGTGTCCACCGCGCGCGCAAGCCTCAACAGGCCCTCGAGCGCCAGCTTTGCCTCGCGGTTACCCAGACGCGGTGGCAGGAGAGGGGCCCCTCTATTGGTCCACTCCGCCGGAAGGTGAATACCCCAGCCTTGCGGGTGCTCGGCCAGCACGTACCGGCGCCCATCCTGGGCATGCTCGAAGCGGATGACGCGCAGCCGCCGTCCCCGGAGAGGATGGACCGCCATCGTGATGGTCACCCATTCAGCGGCTGCTACCGCACCTGGGGTAGTCTGCTGCGGGTGTCGG
>JAKEEX010000198.1 GCA_022616315.1 Myxococcaceae bacterium | reverse complement strand
GTAGCCGCGACCGCGGGCGCTGCAGAACGCGGCGCCTCGCGCCGTGCCCCACTCTACCCACCGCAGACGGGTGCATCACGCACGCTTGCCGAAAGGACACGGTTCAGCGACCTCATCCGAGGCCTAATAGGTATGCCAGGTGCGTAGGTCTGGGGCGGAGCGCCAACGGGGCCCTTTGTGCCATGCGGGCGCGGAATCGGGGAGCACAGTGCGGAATGGGGTGGGACGCGGCGGGAGGATGATCCGGGGTTTGACGGGTATGGGTGCGTGCTGCCCGGGATTTTTCCTGGATTCGATTCCCGCCTGCACTCAAGGGAGGCCGCTCATCCTCGAGGGTGGCCGGGCTCTCGTGTATCGAGGAGCTCAGGGGGACCGTCGTAAAGCAGAGGCACGGTCTTCTGCATGCGGACCGCAACACGCGGAGCGGTTGGACACCGCACCGCAAACGCTGCGTGGTGACGCGCAGAGGGCGCGAACCGGAGGAACGTCCAGTCCTCGGGTGCGTCCTCCACGCCCGGCTCCGGCGCGAGCTGCGGCGGCCGCCCGCGCTCCACGTGGAAGGTGAGCCGCTCGAAGGCCAGGGCGAGGCCTTCGCCGCGTGCCTTGGCGTAGGCCTCCTTCAGCGTCCAGAGGGTGAGGAAGCGCTCCTGCTGGAGCGAAGAGGGGAGAGCACGGAGTGCCGCGAGCTCCGCCGCTGAGAACACGCGTTCCGCAACCCCCATCATGTCGCCGACGCGGGTGACGGCCTCGACATCCACGCCCAGGTCGGCATCGAGCCCCACGGCGACTATCGCCATTCCCTCCGTGTGCGAGAGGTTGAAGCGAAGCCTTGCGTGGGCCCCGTTGCGGACCTCGGGACGGCCCTGCGCGCCGGTGCCGAAGTCCCACGCCTCAGGAGCGATGGGTGCGTAGCGAGAGAGCGTGAGCCGGAGGAGCGCGTGGGAGACGAGGTACTGCCGCCGGTGTTGCTCGAAGCGGAACCGGTCGTGCCTCGCGCGTTCACCGGAGCTCAGCAGCTCCAGGTACGCTCC
>JAKEEX010000197.1 GCA_022616315.1 Myxococcaceae bacterium | reverse complement strand
CCACCCACCGGAAGGAACGTGCCCTCCTGGAGGACCCGCAGGAGCTTCACCTGCAGGGCAGGGGACATGTCGCCCACCTCGTCGAGGAAGAAGGTGCCTCCGTCCGCCGTCTCGAAGAGTCCCTTCCGGTCACGAAGGGCGCCCGTGAAGCTGCCCCGCACGTGGCCGAAGAGCGCGCTCTCCAGGAGGTTGTCGTTGAACGCGGAGCAGTTCTGCACCACGAACGGCTTCTCCCGGCGGGGGCCATGGGAGTGGAGCGCACGTGCCACCAGCTCCTTGCCGGTGCCGGACTCACCGTTGACGAGCACGGTGGAGTCCGAGTGGATGACCTTCTCCAGCATCCGGAACATCTCGCGCATGGGCGCGGAGGTGCCCACGATGTCCTCGAAGCGGTGCGCTCCAGCGAAGACCTCCGTGGCGGCCCGTGCGCCGGTGTCGGGCTGCGCGGGCGTCGTCGAGGCGCGGGCGAGCTGGTCGGCCGCGAGCTCCAGGAGGTGCGCGAGCTTCTCCCTGTCGGAACCGTCCGGGCCCGGCAGTCCCTCCACGAAGAAGAAGCCTCCGAACTGACCGCGAACGTGAACGGGTGCCCCGACGATGTCGAGGCCGGGGTGGCAGCCGTCCGTGTGGGCGCGCCACGGCCCGGGCGCGCTCCGGAATTTCTCGTGAAGCTCCCTGACGGAGACGGTGCAGCGCGGGAAGCCACCCCGCACGACGCCGTCACGATCCGCCCAGGTGAGCTCGGCCCCCCACCACCTGCGGATGATGTCCCTCAGGATGAGGAGGGTGTGAAGGTTCAGGTGCTTCTCGAAGTCCATGGACGGCCGTAGCTTTTTGGGGTCTGCTCGGCGACTGGGCGCCCCCTGGAAGTCGGGCTGCCCGAACTCTAGCCCGCCCCGCGCGGCCGTGGTTACCATCTGGTCAGTGACGCCTTGAATCCCACCGAGGATCCTCGCCGCAGCCACGCGCACGACGACCACCACGGGCACGACCACGGCCCTGGAGGCCACCACCACGGGCCCCACGCCCACGGTCACCGCAGGCGTGGCCACGCGGAGGAGCGCATCAAGGACCGGCAGCGGCTCCTCCTGGCGCTCCTCCTCTCGGGGAGCATCGCGGTGGCGGAGGGCGTGGGCGGGTGGCTCACCGGCTCGCTGGCGCTGCTCTCGGACGCCGGCCACATGCTGGGAGACGTG
>JAKEEX010000196.1 GCA_022616315.1 Myxococcaceae bacterium | reverse complement strand
TTCGCGCTCATCCCCTTGGAGTACTTGCCGCTCACCACGCGGAGGAACGCGATGCGGTCCCGGTGCGCCGGGTCCATGTTCGCCTGGATCTTGAAGACGAAGCCGCCGAACTTCGAGTCGGTGGGCTCTCGCGCCTCGCCCTCCGACGTCATGCGGGGCGTAGGCGCGGGGGCGAGCTCCAGGAACGCGTCCAGGAAGGGCCGCACGCCGAAGTTCGTCATCGCCGAGCCGAAGAACATGGGCGTGATGAGCCCCGCGTCCACCTTGGTGCGGTCGAACACGTCCCCGCCGATGTCCAGGAGCTCGATGTCCTCGCGCAGCTGCGCGAGCTCACGCTCGGAGAGGACGGAGTGGATGTCGTCGGAGTCGAGGGGCACGGTGCGCTCGGCCACCTCGCTCTCGCCGTGGCGCCCCTCGGCGGCGAAGACGTGCACCACCTTCGCCTGGCGGTCGTAGACACCGCGGAAGTCCGGCCCCATGCCGATGGGCCAGTTCATCGGGTACGCGCGGATGCCGAGCACCTGCTCGAGCTCGTCCATCAGGTCCAGCGGCGAGCGGCCGAAGCGGTCGAGCTTGTTGCAGAAGGTGAAGATGGGGATGCCCCGCATGCGGCAGACCTTGAAGAGCTTCTTGGTCTGCGGCTCCACGCCCTTGGCGGCGTCGATGAGCATCACCGCGCTGTCCGCGGCCGTGAGCGTGCGGTAGGTGTCCTCGCTGAAGTCCTGGTGGCCCGGGGTGTCCAGCAGGTTCACCGCGTGGTCGCGGTAGACGAACTGGAGCACCGAGGACGTCACGGAGATTCCGCGCTCCTTCTCGAGCTCCATCCAGTCGGACGTCGCGTGGCGGCGCGCGCGGCGAGCCTTCACGGAGCCCGCGAGGTGGATGGCGCCGCCGTAGAGCAGGAGCTTCTCGGTGAGCGTCGTCTTGCCGGCGTCGGGGTGGGAGATGATGGCGAAGGTGCGCCTGCGGGCGACCTCGCGCTGGAGCTCGGATGCCATGTCGGGTCGGGCGATTACCACGCTCGGCCGACCGCTGCATCAGCGGGACGCCGAGCATCAAGAGGACTCGCGGTCAAAACACGCCGCAGGCCTCCACCTCATCCGTCCATCCCCTCTTCCCCCAACCTCCCCTCTCCCCCTGGGGGAGGGAGCGACCGAGCCCCCTACCCCTTCTTCTTCAGCGACCCGAGCGCTTTCCGGAAGTCCTTCTCCGAAGCACCCACGCTCTTCTCCGGACCCGTGAGCTTGAAGAACACGGGCCCTTGAGGACCCTCCACGATGGCGCCGAGCAGCCGCGAGCCCGGCTGAGGCTCCTTGGGCCCCATCCCCATGCCGCTGCCCGCGTAGGTGCCCTTCACGTCCACCCACGTGGCGGGGAAGCCCGCGAAGGTCTCCTTCTTCGTCTTCGTCTCCGGAGCGCCGCCCTTCGCGCCCTGGAACTGTCCCACCCAGCGCTGCACGTTCGCCTCCACGCTCCCGCCCTGCCCTGTCCCGAAGAAGAACACCGCGAGCTCGGGGCCCTGCGTGTCCCCCTTCACTGCGGGCAATCGGTAGGTGGCGGCACGCATGGGCCGCGGCGCCTCCAGTGTCCAGCCTGCGGGTGCGGTCCAGGTGAGGCCACCGGCCTCCTGGGCGAGCGCGGTGGGAGCGACGGCGAGGAAGGCGAGGGCGAGGAGTCGGGGCATGGTGCGCGGGAGCGTACCCGGGGTTTCACAACCCCCTCACCCTTTCCCTCTCCCAGAGGGAGAGGGGAGTGGGGGCCAGTGTCAGCTGCGCGAAAGCTCAGCTGCTGGCCGAGGTGTACCTCCTCAGCGAGCCCATCCACACCGCGCGGGCCACGGCGGTGAAGAGCGCGCACCCCACCACCGCCCACAGCAGCGAGCCCGGGGACAGCCGCCCCAGCATGGCCTCCGCCGGGAACGTGGTCATCAGCGCCAGCGGGATGACGAACGTGAAGATGAACGCCACCGGCGCGGGAAACACGCGCACGGGCCAGCGGGCCGCGTCGAAGATCGACGTGAAGAGGTAGGTGAGATTGTCAATCTTCACGACGTAGAACGCCGCGCTGACGGTGAGGATCCACAGGCTGTAGAGCAGCACCACGCTCAAGGCGAGCAGCACCGCAGCCGCGGCCATCCCCGGAAGCGAAGGCCACCGTCCCATCTTCCAGAACGCGTACGCGAAGAGCCCGAGCGCAGCGAGCACGTTGGCCACCCGCGAGGGAACGAACTTCGAGGTGGACAC
>JAKEEX010000195.1 GCA_022616315.1 Myxococcaceae bacterium | reverse complement strand
GACGGCTCCTCCACCACCATGGGCACCACGTAGTCCCTGCCGTTGACGGCCAGGTTCAGCCCGAGCCCGAGCGGCAGGCTGAAGGTGCCCACCGCGTTCTCGACCATGGTGTTGGCCAGCTCGGGGGACAGCTGCAGCTCGCTGTCGAGCCGGGCGAGCTCCTCCTGGCTCAGGCGGAACATCTTGGCCAGCTTGGCGCGCCGCTCCGCAAGTGAGAGCTTGTGGAACCCGGACAGCCGCGACGTCACCTGCTCGGACATTTCCTCTCCCGACTCACCTGGGGACTCCGTCTTGGGCCGCCTCATGCCGCGGCCAACCAGTCCTTCAGCTCCCCGGTGATGACGCGGGGCTTCTTCTGAAGTTCAGCAACGCTTCTGCTTCCGGTGAGCACCAGCGCATGACGGAGCGAGGTGAGGATGCGGACGAGCGCAGCCTCGGCACCCGCCCGTCCCCCCTCCTGCTGGGCCCGGAACAGGGGAAGGGCCATCCCACCCAGGTTGGCTCCCAGGGCCAGGGACTTTGCCACGTCGAGCCCGGTCCGCACGCCTCCGGCGGCCACCACGGTGAGCTCCGGCCCCACCGCGCGACGCACCGAGGCCACCGCCGCCGCCGTGGGGATGCCCCACCCGACGAAGTCCTGCCCCACGTCGGCCTGGAGACCCTGGGCGCGCAGCTGCTCCACCTTGACCCAGGAGGTGCCTCCCAGCCCGGACACATCCACCGCGCGCACGCCCACGGAGGCGAGCATCCGGGCCACCTCGCCGGACACCCCGCACCCGGTCTCCTTCACGAGCAGCCGATCTCCGAAGGCCTTCACCAGCGCCTCGAGGATGGGCAGGCCCCCACGAAAATCCCGGTCTCCCTCCGGCTGGGTGAGCTCCTGGGCCACGTTGAGGTGCACGGCCATGCCGTCGGCACCGATGGCCTCCGCCAGCCGTCGCACTCCGTCCACGCCCATCTGCGCCGCCTGCTGCAGGCCGATGTTGCCCAGCAGGGCCACCCGCGGCGCCACGTCCCGCACCGCAAAGGTGGCCGTGCACTCCGGCCTCTCCGCCATGGCACGCTGGCTCCCCACCCCGAAGGCCAGCCCGTAGGCGTCGGCGAGCGAAGCGAGCTCGCGGTTCACCTTGGCGGCACGCTCGGTGCCCCCGGTCATTCCGGTGATGAGCAGCGGCGCACTCAGCGTGCGCCCCATGAAGGGGACCGAGAGGTCCACGTCCTCCACCGCCAGCTCCGGCAGCGCACAGTGCAGGAGATGGACGCACTCGAAGAGGGCGGAGTTGCCAGCGGGCTCCACGTCACCGGTGGCGGCCAGGTCCAGGTGGGCGTCCTTGCGACGGGCGGTCAGGTGCTCGGTCATGGTTGGGGCATAGGTCACCGCGCGAGCCGGCGACATGGTGGCAGGGGAGGCGTCACCCTGGGGGGAGGTGCGACAGCCGCACACGTCGTGCAAGCGCCGCCAACCGTCCGGTTGTTAACAAGCCCGTTCGGGGCAGCGCAAGGTGTTCGCAGCTTCATTCCGGATGGAGCGTGAGAAGAACCGATGGCGGGCAGCGGCGCGACCGTGGGTGTGAGGCTTCGTCGCGGTCAGCCCTCTCCCCGAGTGGAGGCGGCGAGCGCCCACACCGGAAAGATGCTCCAGTAGGAGACGTAGTCGATGGCGCAGTTGCGATTGGTGACGCCCGCCACGTGCTCCTTCTCCCAGCTGCCGTCGTCGCGCTGCTTCGCACGCAGGTTCGCGCAGCCGCGTCGCACCGCTTCACTGCTCGCCCGGCCTGCAGCCAACAGCCCCAGGATGGCCCAGCTCGTCTGCACCGTCTGGCTCGTCTCCGCTTCCACGTACCTGCGTTGCCGGGAGCTCTCGATGGTCTCGCTCCAGCCGCCGTCGGGCCGCTGCTTCGACTCCAGGAACTCAGCCGCACGCACCACCGCGGGATCGTCGAAGGGCACGCCGGCCGCGCGCAGCCCGTCGAGCACGAACCACGTGCCGTAGGTGAAGCACACGCCCCAGAAGCCTTCCCACGAGCCATCAGCGCGTTGCTCACGGCGCCAGTACGCCACAGCCCGTGCAATCGACGCATCGATGGCCTCGTGCCGTTCGGGGAATCGATCGCGCAGCAGCGCCAGCGCCTGCACGCTCGACGACGTGCACTCGAGGTAGCTGTACTCGACCATGATCTCCGCGAAGAAGTCGGACGGGTTGAACAGCTCGAGCCACTTCGGGCCACGCGTCCGCTCGTAGGTGGCGAAGCCGCCGTCGGGGTTCTGCATCGCGAGGATGAGGTCGATGCCCTCGAGCATGCGCTCACGTGACACAGTCTTCGCCGGCAGCTTCAACGGCTCGAGCAGCACCAGCGCCTTCAACGCCTCGCCCGTGCAGTCCGACACCGGCCAGCCCTGATCGCGCGTGCCGAAGCCCCAGCCGCCCCGGCGCACGTCGCGGTAGTGCCGCTTCGCGTCGGGCACGTCATCGAGAATCTGCTCGGCCTCGAGGAAGCGCTGCGCACCGGTGAGCGCCTCGCGGTACTGCGCCGTCTGACCCGAGAGCACGATGGCCTGCACGGCGAACGCGGTGTCCCAGACCTCCGACGAGTTGTAGCTCTTCACCTTCGCGCCATCGTCGCCGAACCAGACGTACTCGGGCATGCGCGCCACGTGCTTCTTCACGCGCTCACAGCCCGGGTCCTCGACGTGCCACACGATGGCATCGAGCACTTTGTTGAGCGGACCCACGCACACGAAGTCGCTCGACTCGTCCTCGACGCGAATGTGGTCGAGCACGGTGGCCATCGCCTTCGCGCGCAGCTTCTCGGAGTGGCCCCTCTCGTAGACCTGCATGGCGTCGAAGCCGAGGCGAAGCGTCCTCGTGTATGGCGCGTACGAATCGGTGGGCGCCACGCGGTGCCGCGCCTTCTTCCAGTCGATCTGCTCGTACGGCTGCTCGTAGAGCTCGTCGCGGATGGCGCGCAGCAGCGGGCTCTGCGGCGTCACGAAGCGCTTCCCGTAGAGGTAGCTCATCGGGAGGTACACCATGCGACAGTGCACCCAGTAGCGCGACGGGTGAAGCGGCATCCACTCCGGCAGGAGCCACAGCTCGGGCAGGAGCGGGTTGAGCCCGTCGTATTCGTACAAGCCCAGGATCGTCAGGAGGAACTTGCCCCACGACGAGGCCGCCAGACCGCCACCGTGCGGGAGGAACCACCTCCGCGCGCGCACGAGCCGCTCGTCGTCCGCAGCAACTCCCATCAATCGCATCGCGACGTAGTTGGTGACCGACGAGACGACGTAGCTCTTCGATTCGATGTCGAGGCCCCAGCCGCCGTCGTCGTGCTGCTGGCTGGTGAGGTAGCGGATGAAGCCCTCACGCATCGCCGGCGGCATCGGCTCGCCGAGAATCGCGTAGGTGCCGACGTAGTAGGGAATGAGGAAGAGCGTGCCGGCGTACTCGGCGCGAAACGAACCCTT
>JAKEEX010000194.1 GCA_022616315.1 Myxococcaceae bacterium | reverse complement strand
TCCGCCTCCGCGGCGGAGGTGGCGCCCACCTGCACGGCCACGGGCCTGAAGTGGTTCGGGCCCTCGGGGACGAACACCACCTGCTCGCTCCCCACGGTCTGAACCGCCTCCCGCGGAACGACGACGCGCGGGCCTGTGGCGTCCCCTGCGTCCGCCTCGGGCCCGGTGGCCACCAGGGCGCTGGCGAACATGCCGGCTTTGAGCACGCGCACCTCGTTCGGCACCACCACGCGGACCGGGATGGTCCGGGTCTTCTCCTCGACGATGTCTCCGATGTAGTCGACGCGGCCGACGAAGCGCCGCTCGGGGACTCCCGTCACGCTCAGCTCCACCTGCTGACCGATGCGCAGCCGGGAAATCTGCGACTCGGGCACATCGAGGAGCGCCCAGAGGGTGGAGAGGTCGCCCACGGTGAACAGGGGCGTGGCACTCTCCACCGTCTGTCCGGGCGTGGCGAGCACCTCGACCACCGTCCCCGCGATGGGGCTTCTCAGCGGGAAGCGGGAGGCGTGGTGGTCTCCCCGGCGGAGGGCCTGAATCTCCGGTTCCGATAGCCCGAGCGTGTGGAGACGGGAATCGGCTGCGTTGCGCTCCGCCTGAGCCGTGACGAAGGCACTCTCGGCCTCACGCATCTCCCTCTCGGAGGTGATGCCCTTCTCGAGGAGCGAACGCTCGCGCTCGAAGTTGGCACCGGCGACACGGGCCTTCGTGGCGGCGGCCAGGAAGTCCGCGCGCGCTTGTGCGAGCTCTGGGCTCTCGATGTAGCCGAGCACTGCGCCGGGCTCTATCTTCTGCCCCAGCTCCACCTCGATGCCCAGGAGCCGGCCCGGGACACGCGCCGCCACCTTCGCGACGCCCTCCTGCGGGAAGGCGAGACGTGCCGGGACGCTGAGCCCTCCGGCGAGCGCCCCAGACCGGGCCTGTGCGGTCTGCAGCTGCGCGGTGTGGACCGCCTCGGGAGTGAGGGTGATGAGCTCCTCGTCGCCTCGCTCCGCAGGTCCGTCCGCGGAGACCTCCTCGCGAGCACTCCCGGAGCGGCCTTCGACACCCGACGCGGGGGGCTCCTCCCTGCGACAAGCTGCGAGCGCCACGGCCAGCAGCGACGACAGGAGCAGGATGTGCGTCCTCATCGGATGCTCCCGATGGCCCGCTTGAGCTGGGCCTGTGCCGTGTTGAGCTCCGCGAGCGAGTCGATGTAGCCGCGCCGCGCCTCGAGGGTCTCGCGTCGGAGGATGAGGAGCTCGGGGAAGCTCACCTTTCCGGCGCGGTACGCATCGGTGGCGAGCTCCAGGTTCTGCTCGAGCGCCTGGAGGACGTCGCCCGCGTACAGCAGGGCGGCTTCGCTCGCGGCCTGGGAGCGGGAGATGGCGAGCTGCACCTCGGTGCGGGCGGCGCTCTCGAGGTTGGCGAGTGCGGCCCGTGCCTGCTCGGCCTGCGCTGCGGCCTGCCCCTGCGCCGCCTGGTTCTGGTTGAAGACGGGGAGGGTGAAGCCGAGCGTGCCCATGACGACGAGGTCGCCCTCATCGCGGGCGAGAATCGCCCCGAGCGAGGGGACCGGGGCCACCTGGCGTCCAGCCAGGGTCCGTTCGGCACTGGCGGCCGCCACGTCCTGCCGCGCCGCGCGCAGGTCCGGACGTCGTGCGAGCGCACGCTCCACCATCGCATCCGGCGAGAGGAGCTCCAACGCGGGCGGTGCGAGCGGGCCCTTCACCTCGAGGGCTTCGGAAGGTGGGAGTCCCAGGAGCAGGCGCAGCCCGGCGAGGGCAGCGCTGTGCTGCTGCTTCTGCACGGTGCGCTCGCGCGCAGCCCGGCCCAGCTCCACGCGCGCCGTGTTGAGCTCCAGCCTGCTGGTCGCGCCCGCGGCGAGGCGCTCCTCCACGGTCCGAACGGACTGCTGCGCGAGGACGAAGGACTCCTCGGCGAGCTGCACGCGCTGCTCGGCCGCCAGAGCCTGGCCGAAGGCCTCGCGGACCTCGGCTGCGAGCTCCACCTGCCGCATCTCGAAGCGCGCCTGGGCCGCGTCGAGCTGGGCTCGGGCTGAGTCGATGCGCGGTCCGCGTGTGAGGAGGTCGACCGGCTGACTGGCGCTGACTTCACCCTCGAAGATGTTTCCGTCGGGCAGGAAGCGGGTGCCGGCGGCGCCGGTGAGCTGGGGGTTCTCCTGGAAGAGGAGGCGTGCACCGTCCAGGCGTGCGCGTGCGGCGGCGACATCAGCCCTGGAGGGGATGAGGCGCGGGCTCCTCTCCAGCGCGAGCGTGAGCGCGTCCTCGCGCGTGAGCGGCTTCTGGGCCGCTGCCGCTGTCGAGAGAAGAAGGAAGGGGAGGATGTGTTGGAGCACAGGCATGAGGATGCGACCTGGATGGAAGGGGAGGGGAGCTGCTCGGGAGCGGGTCCGGACGGGGACGCCGGGCACTCCAGGAGCCAGGAGGAGGGCACTCACCTCGAGCAGGGCGGATCTGTGGGTGGAGCACTGCCCACGCGCACGTCCATGTGCGAGCACACGCCTCTCCGCGAGACGTCCGGCAGCCTCGAGAGCTGCCCGGGAACGCCCTCAGGCTCTCGCTAGGCCCCTATGGGCGGTCGGAACAGCCGGGCCGCTCTGCCATCGGACTCCGCCTGCTCGATGTGCTCCACGGCGGAGCTCCGAGGAGCATCGTTCCACTCGACGGCAGGGACCGAGCCCGCGACGACGGACTGGCTCACGCAGCAGCCGCAGTGGTGCGCGGTGGGGCCGCACCCGTGCTCACGGTCCAGGTCACCCAGGTCCGAGGCCCCCAGCTCCATGTGCGCCACATGACCGCTCTGCGCGTAGTGCACGGCGAGCTCCACCGTCTCCGCGAGGGAGGGGACGAGCCCGCTGATCAGCGCGATGAGGAGGAAGAGGCGCACGACGCATCCTCGATACCTCGGGAGGAGAGGAGGTGCAACCAGCGGGCCCGCACGGCAAACAACTCCGAAGGCACTTGCCTGGACGTTGGCCCGCCTACTGAACGGAACGAGAGGACGCCGGTTCAGGGAGCGGTGTGTCGCGACCGTGGCGCTGCGAGCTCACGCGTCCAGCATTGCCTGAAGGTCTTCCGGTATCGGCATGGACGTGAGGATGCCCACGTCGGCTCCGCCCGTGTTGCCCCGGGGCGTACGTCCGAGCCATGAGCCGGGGGCGGCAAGAACGAGGCGGGGGACCTGACCGAACAGCTCGCGCGCGTTCCGTTGGCGCCACCCGAACGTGAACATCCGCCAGTGGACGCGCACGTGAGGCCACGCGTGTGCCTGGCTGAGCACGTGCGCGCGCTCCAGATGGCGCCACGCCTGGGACAGGTCCCCGGAACCTTCGGCTGCCGTCGCCCGGGCCAACTCCTTCTCGAAGCAGTCTCTCAGCGTCGGTTTCATTGGCCCTTCCAGGAAACGTACATCCAGCATTCGCTCTGCGCGCCCGCGGAGGATGCTTCGAGGACCTCCGGAGTCAAGAAGACGCCCTCGAAGTGACAGCAACCGCATGGTCGGAGGTCGGCGCCACGGGGGACTCGCTCCGGGCCGCCCCGAAGACCGAGTAGAGGACGGGCAGCACGAGCAGCGTGAGCAGCGTGGAGGACAGGACGCCGCCGATGACGACCGTGGCGAGCGGCCGCTGCACCTCCGCGCCCACGCCCGTGTTGAGCGCCATGGGCAGGAAGCCGATGGCCGCCACCGCTGCCGTCATCAGCACCGGCCGCAGTCGGGAGACGGCGGCCTCGCGGAGGGCCTCGTCCAGGGGGACACCCCGGCCGAGCAGCTGACGCACGCGTGACACCAGCACCATGTCGCCGAGCACCGACACGCCCGACAGCGCGATGAACCCCACCGCCGCGGAGATGGAGAAGGGGAGCCCCCGCACGAGAAGCGCGAGCACCCCGCCCACGAGCGCGAAGGGCACTCCGGCGAAGACGCGCACCGCGTCCAGCACGCGCCTGTAGGTGAGGTACAGGAGCCCGAAGATGAGCGCCAGCGCCACCGGCACGACCACCGCGAGCCGGGCCCGCGCCCGCTCCAGGTTCTCGAATTGCCCGCCGTAGCGCAGGAAGTACCCGGTGGGCAGCTCCACCTTCACCTCCAGCTCGTGGCGCACCTGGTCCACGAAGCCGCCGAGGTCCCGACCGCGCACGTTCGCCTGCACGACGATGCGCCGCTTGCCCCACTCGCGCTGAATCGTGCTGGGCCCGCTCACCTCCCGCACCGTGGCGAGCCGACCGAGTGGAACACGCTCCCCGGAGGGCGCACGGACCGGCACCGTGGCGAACCGTGCGGGCTCGCTTCGGAACGCCTCGTCCAGCCGCACGGTGAGGTCGAATCGCCGTTCCCCTTCACGCACCTCGCCCACCTTGCGCGTTCCCACCGCCTCCACCACGTCCAGCACCTCGTGTGCGGGGATGCCGTATCGGGCGATGGCGGCACGGTCCACGCGCACCTCCAGCACCGGCTGGCCCGTCACCTGCTCCACCGTGACGTCCGCCGCGCCGGGGATGGCTCGCACGACCGCCTCCACCTCCTTCGCTTTGGCCCTGAGGATGTCGAGGTCGTCTCCGAAGAGCTTGATGCCCACGTCGCTGCGGACGCCGGCGAGCATCTCGTTGACGCGCATCTCGATGGGCTGGAGGAAGGCCATGCGCATGCCGGGCAGGTCCGCGAGCTCCGCCTTCATCTCCGTGACGAGCTCCTCCTGCGTCCGCGCGCGCTTCCAGGCCTCCCGTGGCTTCAGCGTGATGAAGACGTCCGACAGCTCGAGTCCCATCGGGTCCGTGGCCACCTCCGCAGTGCCCGTGCGCGTCCACACCCGCTCCACCTCGTCCGGGAAGCGGGTGAGGAGGACCTTCTCGAGCTGCGAGCCGTAGCGGACGGACTCCTCGAGGCTCACCTCCGCGAGGCGCACGGTGTTGATGACCAGGGTCCCCTCGGACAGCCGCGGGACGAACTCGCTCCCCAGCCGCGTGGCCGCCACCGCCGCGCCCAGCACCAGCACCACCGCCCCACCGAGCACCCACCGCGCGTGTCCGAGTGCCCACCCCAGCACCGGTCGGTAGCCGCGCTTCAGCAGCGCCACCAACCGGGGCTCGCGGGACGGACCGGCTCCGCGCCGCAGCGCGAAGGAGGCGAGTACCGGCATCAGCGTCATGGACAGGAGCACGCTCCCCAGCAGGGCGAAGATGACGGTGAGCGCCATCGGGCGGAAGAGCCGGCCCTCCACGCCCTCCAGCGCGAGGATGGGCAGGTACACCACCATGATGATGAGCTCGCCGAAGAGGGTGGGCTTGCGCACCTCCACCACGGCGTCGCGCACCACCTCGCGCACGCTGCGTCCCGCGGGGGACTCGGCCAGGCGGCGCTCGGCGTTCTCCACGAGGATGACGGAGGAGTCCACCACCAGGCCGAAGTCGATGGCCCCCAGGCTCATCAGCGTTCCGGCGATGCCGAAGCGCAACATGGCGTTGAAGGCGAACAGCATGGACAGCGGAATCGCCGCCGCGACGATGAGCCCCGCGCGCCAGTTGCCGAGGAAGACGAACAGCACGGCGATGACGAGCAGGGCGCCCTCGAGCAGGTTGGTGCGCACCGTGCGCAGCACCAGGTCCACCAGCTCGGTCCGCGCGTACACCACCTCCACCCGCACGTCGTCGGGGAGGCTCCGCTTCGCCTCCTCCAGGCGCTGCGCGAGCGCCCGCGTCACCACGTGGGAGTTCTCACCCATCAGCATGAAGCCGAGGCCCAGCACCGCCTCGCCCTCGCCGTCCGCGGTGGTGGCTCCGCGGCGAATCTCGCGTCCCACCTCCACGCGGGCCACGTCGCGCACCCGCACGGGCACGCCCTTTCGCGCGGCGATGACCACCTCCTCCACGGCCTTCCCGCTCTCGAGCAGCCCCACGCCCAGCACGAGGCTGGCGGAGCCACCGCGGGAGATGACGCCGCCTCCCACGTTGGCGTTGTTGCGCTCCAGCGCCTCGTACACGTCGCCGAGCGACACGTCGTATTGCTGGAGGCGCCGCGGGTCCACCACCACCTGCCACTGCTTCACGCCGCCGCCCCAGGTATTCACTTCGGCGACGCCGGGCACGCTGCGCAGCTGCGGCGCGATGACCCAGTCGTGCAGCGTGCGCAGCTCCTCGAGCGAGCGGGTGCGGCTCTTCACCAGGTAGTGGAAGACCTCGCCCAGGCCCGTGGCGACCGGTCCAAGCGTCGGGCGCTCGATGCCGGAGGGCAGCTCCACCCGACCCAGCCGCTCGGCCACCTGCTGGCGCGCGAACCACACGTCCGTCCCGTCCGCGAACTGGAGCGTCACCTGCGACAGGCCGAACTTGGAGATGGAGCGCAGCTCCGCGAGGCGTGGCAGCCCCGAGAGGGACTGCTCGATGGGGACGGTGAGCTGGCGCTCCACCTCCACGGGGGTGAGCGCCGGGGCCACCGTGTTCACCTGCACCTGGACGGGCGTGGTGTCCGGGAAGGCGTCCATGGGCAGCGCGCGGAAGGAGAGCGCGCCGGCCACCACGAGCGCGAGCGTTCCCAGGAGGACCGTCCAGCGGTGCTGGAGCGACCAGTCGATGACGTGCGTGAGCATGGCGCTACTCCGCCTCCTCGCAGCAGCCCGCGCCGATGGACTCCTTGAGAATCTCCGTCTTGAGGAGGAACGCCCCGGTCGTGACGACCTCGGCGCCAGGCGCGAGCCCCTTCACCACCTCCGCCGTCTCGCCAGAGGCCGCGCCGAGCTCCACGGGGACGGGCTCGAAGAGCCCCGCTTCCCTGCGCACGAAGACGAGCGTCCGCTCCTCGGCCCGCTGGATGGCGTCGCGCGGGACGAGCAGCGCGTCGTGCGCGGCGGTCACCTGGATGCGGGCGCGCAGGAAGACGCCGGCCTTGAGGCTGCGGTCCGGGTTGGGCAGCTCCACACGCGCGCGCACCGTGCGCGTCTGCGGGTCCACGGAGGCGGCCACGCGGGTGACGGTGGCCTCCAGCACGCGGCCACGCTGTCCCTCCAGGGAGAGCGAGACGGGCTGGCCGGGACGCACGAGGTGTGAGTCGGCCTCGGGGACTTCCAGCTGGGCCCACAGGGTGGAGAGGTCCGCCACCTGGACGAGCACCTCGCCCGGCGCGGCGCTGCGGCCGGTGGTGGCGTTGCGTGCGACCACGGTGCCCGCGAACGGTGAAGTGAGGACGTAGCGGCCGCCGGTGCCCGACGGTGTGGCGCCCGCCGCCCTCAGCGAGGCGTGGGCGGCGTCGTGCGCTCCTTGCGCCGCGGCCTGCTCCGCCTGGGCCTGCTCCAGCGCCTGGCGCGAGCTGATGCCCCTGACCCCCAGTGCCTGCTCGCGCTCCAGGTTCGAGCGGGCGGCCGAGAGTCGCGCACGTGCTGCCTCGAGCTGCGCCTGGTCCTCACCCACCGCGGCCGAGGCGAGCATCAGCAGCGGCTGACCCTTCTTCACGTCGTCGCCCACGTCCACCTTCGCCTCGAGGACGAGCGCATCCCCCCGCGCGGACAGCTGAGCGAGGCGGTTCTGGTCGAAGTCGAGCTGGCCCACCACGTCCAGCGTCTGCGCGAAGCGGCGAGGCTCCACGCGCACCGTCCGGAGGCCGGCCTCGCGCGCGGTGTCCGCGGAGGCGAGGCGCACGCGCACGCCCGGTGACGTCTCCGCCGGAGGCGTCTGGCCTGCGGCCCTCACGAGCTCGGGGTGGCAGTAGGGGCACACCGACTCGGGGAAGCCG
>JAKEEX010000193.1 GCA_022616315.1 Myxococcaceae bacterium | reverse complement strand
CCTTGATGCCCAGGTTCACCACGTGGAAGCCGTTGTTGGCGAGGATGATCTCCACGAGGTTCTTCCCGATGTCGTGGACGTCCCCCTTCACCGTGGCGAGCACCACCTTGCCGCGCGTGGCGGCGGAGGCCCTGTCCATGTGCGGCTCGAGGTGCGTCACCGCGGCCTTCATGGCCTCCGCGCTCTGCAGCACCTCGGCCACGATGAGCTCGTTGTTGCCGAAGAGCCGCCCCACCTCGTCCATGCCCTTCATCAGCGGCCCGTTGATGATGTCCAGGGGCGCGGTCGTCTGGAGCGCGAGGTCCAGGTCCGCGGTGAGTCCGTCACGCGTGCCCTCGATGATGTAGCGCGAGAGCCGCTCCTCGAGCGGCAGGTCGCTCTTCACCGCCTTCAGGGGCTGGCGGACGCGGAAGTGCGCGGCGAAGGGCACCACCGGGTCCGGCCCCCGGTTGTAGAGGAGGTCCTCGGACAGGCGCCGCTCCTCCTCCGGCAACGACGGGTAGCGCTCGAGCTTCTCCGAGTTGACGAGCGCCATGTCCAGGCCCGCCTGCACGCAGTGGTACAGGAAGACGCTGTTGAGCACCTCGCGGCCCGCGGTGGGCAGGCCGAAGGACACGTTGGAGATGCCGAGCACCGTGCGGCACCGGGGAAAGCGCTGCTTGATGAGGCGCACCCCCTCGATGGTCTCTACCCCGCTGCCCGTGTACTGCGCGTCGCCCGAGGCGCAGGGGAAGACGAGCGGGTCGAAGTAGAGGTCCTCCGGCGCCATTCCGTACTTCTGGGTCAGGAGCCGGAAGGAGCGCTCGGCCACCTCGAGCTTGCGCTCCCGGGTGACGGCCATGCCGGTCTCGTCGATGCAGCCCACCACCAGCGCCGCGCCGAAGCGGCGGGCCAGGGGCACCACCTTCTCGAAGCGCTCCTCGCCGTCCTCGAGGTTGATGGAGTTGATGAGGGCCTTGCCCTGGCTGTAGGTGAGCGCAGCCTCGATGACCCGCTCGTCGGTGGAGTCCACCATCAGGGGCACGCGGACCTTGCGCACCACCACGTCCAGGAAGCGGCGCATGTCGGAGAGCTCGTCCCGGTCCGGGTTGGCCAGGCACACGTCGATGACCTGGGCCCCCCTGCGCACCTGGGCTCGCGCGATCTCCGCTGCGTCCTCGAGCTGCCCCGCGACGATGAGCTCCTTGAACTTGCGGCTCCCGATGACGTTGGTGCGCTCGCCGACGATGACGGGGCGCACCTCGTCCGTCACCTCGAGGAAGTCCACGCCGGAAAGCGTGGAGCGGGAGGCGGGGCTGGGCGTGCGGGGACGCAGGCCCGCGACGGCCTTCGCGAGCGCCTCCACGTGTCCCGTGTGGGTGCCACAGCAGCCCCCCACAACGTTGAGCCAGCCCTCCTCGGCAAAGCGCCCGAGGACGCGCGCCACCATCTCGGGCGTCTCCAGGTAGCGCCCGTTCTCGTCGGGCAGGCCCGCGTTGGGGACGCACGCCACGCGGAAGCGGGTGAGGGCCGAGAGCGAGCGCACGTGGTCCGTCATGAACTCGGGGCCCGTGGCGCAGTTGAGGCCCAGGTAGAGCAGGTCCAGGTGCTCGAGCGAGACGGCCAGCGCCTCCACCGACTGGCCCGCGAGCATGGTGCCCATGGGCTCGATGGTGCCGCTCACCGCCACCGGCAGCGTCCGGCCCGCCCTCGCGAACGCCGCCTGGATTCCCAGGAGCGCCGCCTTCACGTTGCGCGTGTCCTGGGACGTCTCCACGAGCAGGTAGTCGCACCCACCCTCGAGCAGGCCCGCCGCCTGCACCTCGAAGGTGGCGACCAGCTCCTCGAAGGTGGCGCCGCCGGTGACGCTGATGGCCTTCGTCGTGGGGCCCATGGAGCCCGCCACCCAGCGCATCCGTCCGTCGCGGGCCTGGGCCCTCTCCGCCTCCGCGCGCGCGAGGCGGGCGGCCTGGACGTTGACCTCGTACGCGGACTCCTGAAGGCCGTACTCGGCGAGCACGAGCGGCGTTGCCCCGAAGGTGTTCGTCTCCGCGACGTCCGCCCCGGCCTCGAAGTAGCGCGCGTGGATCCGCGAGATGAGGTCAGGCCGCGTGAGGTTGAGGTGCTCGTTGCAGCCCTCGAGCTCGGCGCCCCCGAAGTCCGCGGCCTTGAGGGACTCGCCCTGCAGCAGCGTGCCCATGGCGCCGTCCAGCACGAGGATGCGCTCGGCCAGCGCGGCCTTGAGGGCCTGGACGCGCGGGCCATCCGCGGTCGCGTGTAGATTGCTCATCGTCGGGTCCCTGTCAGGAGGAAGACACGGAAAGTTGCGGCCCCAGCGCGCGCGTGCGTCTCGCGCGTCAGTTCGGTGAAGCCGGCGTCCTCGAGAAGGTCCTCCAGCGCCTCCGGCTCGAAGCCCAGGTGGCGGTGGCCGAGCCGCTCGCGCACCCACTCCTCGCGGTGCGGCATGAGCTCGAGCACCACCACCTTCCCACCCGGCTTGAGGATGCGATGGGCCTCCTTCAGCACCGCGGCGGGCGCCTCCACGTGGTGGAGGCTCTGCGAGATGACCACCAGGTCGCGACGGGCGTCCGGGAGCGACAGCCTGTGGAGGTCCTCGCGCAGGAAGGTGATGTTGCGCACGCCCTCGCGGCTCGCGCGGGCGCGTGCCTGGGCGAGCGCGGCGGCACTCTGGTCGATGGCCCACACGCGCCTTGCCCAGCGGGCAATGGCGAGGCTGAGCACGCCGGTGCCACAGCCGAAGTCGCACACCTCGAGGGGCGGGAGGAGCGCGGAGAGGGCGCTGGACCACAGGAACCAGCTCTGGCCCGGCTCGAGGAGCCGCTCATTGAGGGCCTGCCGGTCCTCGCGGCTGCGCAGCAGGTCCTCCAGCCGCGCGAGGTCCCCCTCCCCATCCCCCGCGCCCTTCGCGAGCTGGATGAGGGGCCAGCGCACGTCGGCCGCGTCCACCGCGAGCGAGGAGTAGGTGAAGCCCGCCTGCCGCTCCTCGCGGATGAGGCCGAGTCCCCTCAGCTTGCCCAGGTGGTGGCTCACCGAGGACTGCGCCACCCCGACGAGCGACACCAGCTCCGTCACGTTGAGGGGGGCGGCCGCCAGGAGCCTGAGGATGCGCAACCGCGTGGGGTCCCCGAGGGCGCGGAAGGACTGGGACAGCGATTCCATATCGAGGAATCGATATACGTCGATTCACGCCGTCCGGCAATGCTCCTGCCGCCGCAGCGGCGCGTCCAGAGGACGGCGCCCTTCCGTCCTCCTCTGGAAACCTCTGCCCCGGGGTCCGTTTCCCGTCTCGCCATGTGCGTGGTTCAGTCGTTCCGCATGCGCCCCCCCGCGGGTGAGTTCGAGGTGTTCCTGGAGGGTGTACCCGTGTTCGGCGGGCTCCCCGCGGCCACCGTCGCGCGGCTGGCGGCCCTGCTGGACCCGCAGCGCTTCGGCCCGGGGCAGACGGTGTGCGCCGAGGGCGAGCACGGGCGGCTGCTCTACGTGGTGCTCGAGGGGGAGTTGCTGGTGTCCCGGCGGGGGCCCTCGGGCGAGCGGGTGCGCCTGGCGCGCATGGGCGTGGGGGACTGCTTCGGGGAGATGACGCTGGTGGACCCGCAGTCACGCTCCGCCACGGTGACGGCCCTGCGCCCCTGCGTCCTGCTGGCGCTCTCCGCGCGGGACCTCTACCGGCTGTACTGCGAGGACCTCGACGGCTACGTCCTGGTGCTGCACAACCTCTGCCGCGAGCTGTCCCGCCGCCTCCGTCTCGCAGACGAGCGCATCTGCCAGCTCGTGGATGCGGGTTCGCACCTCACGAGCGCGCTTCGCCACCAGGGCGGTCAGCGCGCGCCGTAGATGCGGTGGTCCACCATCAGACAGCGGTCCTGCACCACGTCGATTCCGGCGCGCGCGAGCTGCTCCGCCACGGCGTCGTTGCGGATACCGGACTGGAGCCAGACGGCCCGCGGGCGCTTGGCGAGGATGTCCTCCACGTGCTGCGGGACGTCCTGCGGCCGCCGGAACACGTCCACGAGGTCCACCTCGCCCGGAATGTCCACGAGCTTCCGGTACACCTTGCGGCCGAGGATCTCCGTCACGTCCGGGTAGTAGACGGGCACGGGCACCACGTCCACGCCGGCCTCCGCCAGGTAGCGCGGGACGTCGAAGGCGGGCTGCCCCGCCTGTGCCTCCGTCTTGATGCCGAGCACCGCGACGCGGCGGCTCTGACGGACGATGCGACGCACACCCTCCGCGTCGTCGATGAGATGGGCCCGGAAGTCCATGGCTCCCCCGACGTGACGTCAGTGGTGGGTGGTGCCCGCGCGGTTGACCCCTTCGAAGGCCTCCCGGCCGATGTCCCGGCGGTCCCGCTCGGGGTCCGCGTGAGGCACGCCGATGGCGAAGCGCCGGGCCGCCTCGCCCAGGTCCCTGAGCGCATCCTCCTTCGTCTCGTAGGTCTCCTGGGGGAGGGACTTCAGGAGGTTGATGACATCCGTAGGCGCCCCGTTGTCCATCGCCGCCTGGACGATGGTGCCGCGGTCCGAGGGATAATCCACCGCTTCCAGGTGCGTCACCGGAGACTGCGCCGGGTCCTCAGCGAAACCATAGGCCATGCTGTGCTCTCCCTGTCGTCGTCGTCCACGTGCGCCGCCCCTCCCCGCGGCACTCCCACCTGGAAAAGGTGGGCCTGAATGAAGATGGGCGCGCGAGGTCCGCCCGGCGAGGGCGGGCAGCCGAATGGCAGCCGGGCGGGCGAGCCCCTGGGCCGACACCTGTCCAATCGGGCACCATTGCACAAAAGGGCCGGCGGACGGCGGCCCCCCGATTAAGAAGAGTTCGCCATGGACGAAGCACGGGACGCACAGGCCACCGAGGCCACGCTGGCCTTCCTCACCATCGCGGACCGCCTCTTCGACGAGATGGTCCGGCAACAGCACCAGAAGGTGGTGGGGCTGGCGCGCGAGGTGCTGCCCTACCTCTCGGAGGAGGACCTCCGCAATCCGTGGGACTTCGTCGAGCTCAAGAGCCATCCCACCTTCGAGTACGAGGACGGCCTGCTCAACGGGCTCATCGCCGCGCAGGTTGCCCTCCGGGCCGAGTTCCGCCAGCGTCTGCTCCCCCCGACGCCTCCCCTGCCGTCCAGGGACCGGGGCTGACGATGCTCGCGACCGACCTTGCCCGGCCTCCGAGGGCTCACACGTGAAGCCCTGCACGCGATTCTGCCCTCCCCGGGCCCGCGAGCGCCTCCTGGCCGCCCTGCGGAGCGAGCCGCCGCGCCTGGACGGGATGGCCCTGGCCATCGCTACGCTCGAGAAGCCGGACCTCGAGCCCGGGCCGGTGCTGGCCCAGCTGGACGCCCTGGCCGCGCGGGTCCAGGCGCTGATCGCCCAGCTCGAGCATCCGGATGGCCTCGTGGAGCGGATGGCTGCCTTGCGCCACGTGCTCGCGGTGGAGGAGGGCTTTACCGGGGATGCGCAGGACTACCTCGCCCCGGAGAACATCTTCCTCCCGCGGGTGCTCGAGCGGCGCAAGGGCCTGCCCATCACGCTGTCCGTGCTCTACGTGGAGGTGGGGCGCAGGTGCGGCCTGCCCCTCTTCGGGGTGAGCTTTCCGGGGCACTTCCTGGTGGCCGCCCGCGAAGGCGAGGAGGTGGTGGTGCTGGACCCCTTCCACCGCGGGCGCTCGCTGGACGAGGCCGCGCTCACAGTGCTCCTGCGCAAGATGGCACCCGAGCTCGAGCTCTGCCCCGCGCTCCTGGCGCCCGCGTCCGCGGACCAGATTGCCTACCGGATTCTGGGCAACCTGCGCCGCGCCTACCTGGAGCGCCAGGACGCCGCGCGGGCGCTCGAGGTGGTGGAGCTGCTGCTCCTCCTGGAGCCGGACCACCCGGGCGAGCTGCGCACGCGCGCGATGCTGCTGGCCTGCATGGGCGCGTTCCGTGCGGCGCTCGCGGACGTGCAGCGCTGCCTCATGCTCATGCCCGATGCTCCGGACCGTCCCCGGCTGGAGCGCATGGCCGAGGAGCTGCGTCAGCGCTCGGAGCTCCTGAACTGAGGGCGAGGGCCGTGTCGCGCGGCCCGCTCAACCCCTGGCGCTCCCGGCCTTGCGGCTCCAGGTGCCGCTCCTCCCGCCGGACTTGAGCTCCAGCTGCACCGCCTCCAGCACCATGCCGCGGTCCCGGCTCTTGCACATGTCGTAGATGGTGAGCGCCGCCGCGGTCGCCGCGGTGAGGGCCTCCATCTCCACGCCGGTGCGCTCCACGGTCTTGACCGTGGCTCTGATTCGAAGGCCGCCCCGCGCCGGCATCACCTCCACCTGCACCCCGGACAGCGCGATGGGGTGACACAGCGGGACGATGTCGGGCGTGCGCTTGGCCGCCATCACGCCGGCGAGCCGCGCCGCGGCCAGCACGTCCCCCTTCTCGATGCGGCCCTCGCGGATGGCCCGCTGCGTTGCGGGCAACATCCGCAGGAAGGCGCTCGCCACGGCCACGCGCGCGGTGCGCTCCTTGGCCCCCACGTCCACCATCTGCATGGCCTTTTTGAGCCTCCCGCCTTCCGGTCATCCCACGGCCGCAGCGGCCGCCTGGAGCAGGTCGTCCGCGAGGTCGTCGGGGTCCTCGAGCCCCACCGACACGCGGAT
>JAKEEX010000192.1 GCA_022616315.1 Myxococcaceae bacterium | reverse complement strand
TGGATTTCCAGGCACTCCGTGAGGCGGGACATCCGGCGGCCTTCCAGGTGCTGCGGCACCTCTGTCTGGACCTCTGCCGGCGCATTCGCGCGACCTCCAATCGCATCGCGAGCCCTGCCACGACGTCGCTCCCGGGGGCGCGGGCCCTCCCGGGCGTCCGCCCGGAGACCGAGGCGCTGGAGCGCTTCCCGCCCTTCCGCGTCCTGCCGCAGGTGGTGAAGCTCGCGCTCGCGCAGCGGCTCGCGTGGGTGGAGACGGAAGGGGAGGTGCAAGTCGTCACCGAGGGCGAGGAGGGGGACGCGGCCTACCTCGTCGTGGAGGGTGCGGTGGCGGTCTCGCGCGGGGGCCACACGCTGGAGCTGATGCGGGCGGGGCAGATGTTCGGACTGGTGGCGCTGCTCGACCGCGGTCCGCGTGCCGCCACCTGCACCACCGCGGGGCCGGCCCGCCTGCTCCGGCTGTCTGCGCAGGACTTCGACGCGCTCTACTCGCGGGGCAACCGCTTCGCCTTCCACATCGTGGACCACGTGGCGCGCCAGCTCGTGGCCCACCTGCGCCAGGCCAACCGGCTGCTGGACACCCCCGCGGCGGCCCGGAGCACCCCGCCGGCCCGGAACACCACCGTGCCCGAGAGCAGGGGGGCGCGCCTCCTGGAGGGGCCACCCCTGGAGCTCGAGCTGGCGCTGGATGAGGAGCGGATGGAGGCCCTCTCCGAATGGGTGGGGTGAGCGGAAGCGGGCATGCGGGATGCCCGGGGGCAGGCAGGCCGGGCGTCCTTCGTTGAAGTTTGGGAGAGGAGCGCTTAGTCAGACGGGCATGCCCGTGAACATCCAGCTCGAGTGGACCCCCAACCCCAGCACGCTCAAGTACGTGGTGGACCGACAGCTGCTCCCCTCGGGGGCGCTCAACTTCACCAGCAAGGACAGGGCCCGCTCCGACTCTCCCCTGGCGGCCAAGCTGATGGACATCCCCGGCGTCGCGGGCGTGATGCTCGGCGGCACCTTCGTCACCGTCACCAAGGGGGACGAAGGCGAGTGGGACGAGCTCAACGACGCCGTCATGGCCACCCTGGACAGCCACCTGGGCGCGAACGAGCCGGTGGTGAGCGAGGAGGCGCTGGCGGCGCGCGCCACGCCGGCGACGAGCGGTAACGAGGTGGAGGACCGCATCCGTTCGCTGCTGGACGCGGAGATCCGCCCCGCGGTGATGCAGGACGGCGGGGACGTGCTCCTGGACCGCTTCGAGGAGGGAGTCGCCTACCTTCAGATGCGCGGCTCCTGCGCCGGGTGCCCGTCCTCCACGGCGACGCTGAAGATGGGAATCGAGTCCCGCCTCCGGGAGATCATCCCCGAGGTGAACGAGGTGGTGTCCGTCTGACCTCCGCACCCCGCAGGAAGGTGCACGCCTCGCGCGTGAGGTCGGAGCTGCTCCCCGAGCAGTCCGAGGCCCTCCTCCGCGAGCTGCACCTGCTCACGCGCGAGGGCCACCTCAACGCGGATGCCCTCCGCAAGCTGAAGCAGGTGAACCACCTGGTGGGGCTGCTCAAGCCCGCGCTGGAGGAGGTCTTTCAGCGCTACCCGGACCCCGTGGTGGTGGACGCCGGCAGCGGCAATGCGTACCTGGGCTTCGTCCTCTACGAGCTCTTCTTCAAGGAGCGGGAGGGCGGGAGGCTCCTCAGCATCGAGGGCAGGGAGGAGCTGACGGCCCGCGCGGCCGAGCGCGCGCGGCGGCTGGGCTTCACCCGGATGGACTTCCAGACGGCGCACCTGGCGGAGGCGAAGCTGCCGGAGCGCGTCCACCTGATGCTCGCGCTGCATGCGTGTGACACCGCCACGGACGAGGCGCTCGCGCTGGCGCTCCGCCATCGTGCGGACCACGTGGCGGTGGTGCCCTGCTGTCAGGCGGAGCTGGCGCGGCAGATGAAGGAGCACAGGCCGGATGCGGCCTCGCCCTTCGCCGCGCTCGTGCAGCACCCCATGCACCGCCGCGAGTTCTGCAGCCACCTCACCAACGTCATCCGCGCACTGACGCTGGAGGCGCACGGCTACCAGGTGATGGTGACGGAGCTGACCGGCTGGGAGCACAGCCTCAAGAACGAGCTGATCCTCGCGCGGCGGGTGCACCGGGAGAGCCGGCCCGCGCGGCAGCGGCTGGAGGAGCTGGTGCAGGGGGCGGGGGTGAAGCCGGCGTTGCTGCGGCTGCTGGCGGAGCCTGGTTGAACAACCCCCTCACCCCGTCCCTCTCCCAGGGGGAGAGGGGATGATGGTCACCCGTACGTCTCTCTGCGGATGCGCTTGTCGTGGATACCGAGCGTGTGCAGGTGGCCCAGCACCGTCTCCATGAAGCGCGGGGTGGGAGAGGTCCCCGCCTCGAGCGCAGCGCGGCGGTCCCACGGGAGAATCGCGGGGCCGCACGCGTAGACGAGGCACGTCTCGCGCTCGGACTCGGGGATGACCTCGTGGAGGAGCGCATCGGAGATGCGGCCGTGGCGGAAGGACTCGCCTGCATCCGGATCGCGGGTGAGCGCGTGCACGACGCGCAGGCGGTCCGGATACCTGCGCTCGAGCGCGGTGAGCTCGCCGTGGTAGAGGATGTCCTGGCGCGTCTTGTTGGAGGCGACGTAGACGTGGCGTGCCCTGTGGCCGCGGTGGAGTGCGTCCTTGAGGATGCCGAAGTTGGGCACCGCGCCGCTGCCGGCCACCACGTGCACCACCAGGTTGCACCGCTCGTCCAGGTCATCCGGAAGCACGTAGGGGCCCGAGTAGCCGAGGACGGTGAAGCGCGCTCCGGGATGCAGCCCACGCACGAGCAGGTTGGACAGGAGGGGCGGGTACTTCATGCGGCCGGGGATGTACTCCTCCTCCTTCACCGTGATGGCAATGAGGTCCTCGTGCGGCGCCGAGGAGAGCGAGTACGGCCGGACCGGCTCCTTGCGGCCCTTCTGCTCCTCCAGCCACGCAATCCAGGGTCTGAGCTCGAGGAACTGGTGGGGGGAGATGGAGACGTACTGGCCTGCGCGGTAGTCCTTCCGTTCGCCTGCGTCCAGGTAGAGGGTGGCCGTGTCCGGCGACTCGAAGCGCACCTCCTGGAGCCTCACCTCGAACAGCTCGGGGCGCTTTCTCAGCGTGACGGGATGGGCGGTCATCGGCGGTCTCGCGGGGGGGAGGAAGTGCTGGGTCCTGTACATCTAATCGAAGACGCGGCCGGGGCCAGGCCATGATGCAGTCTCGCGTGCCGCGCTCCGGACAGAAAGAGCTGGTCTTCATCAGCACCACCCCTGGCCTGGAAGGGGTGCTCGCGATGGAGGCTCGCGCCCTCGGTGAGGTGACCCCCCTTCCCGGGGGCGTGGAGGTACGCGGGGCGGTGGGGCTCCATAGGCGGGCCAACCTCCACCTCCGGACGGCCAGCCGCGTGCTCCTCCGGGTGGCCACCGTGCCCGCGGACAGCTTGCGAGCGTTCGACGCTGCGCTGCGGAGCGTGGACCTGTCGCCGTACCGCGGCCGCCTTGGAGCGGTGCTCGCAGGGGTCGATGCCGTCCGGAGCCGCGTGACACGCAGGGACCTCGAGACCGTCGCGCGCAAGGTCCTGGGCCTCGAGCCAACCTCTCCTCTCCCCCTGGGAGAGGGGCGGGGTGAGGGGGCCGCGTCCCCCGGACTCTTCCCCCCGACCCCCACGGTCGTGTCCCTCCGCGCCGAAGGCACCACCTTCACGGTGAGCGTGGACACCTCGGGGGAGCTCCTCTACCGCCGCGGCTACCGCCAGGAGGTCTCGCGAGCCCCTCTCCGGGAGACGCTCGCGGCCGGAGTCCTTCAGCTCGCCGGATACACGGGGACGGAGCCGCTGGTGGACCCGATGTGCGGCTCCGGCACGTTCCTCATCGAGGGCGTCTGGCTCTCCATGCGGCATGCGCCGGGCCTGGGGCGCACCTTCGCCTTCGAGTCCTTTCCCAGCCACGATGCACAGGCCTGGGAGTCGGAGCGGGCACAGGCGCGCGAGGCAGAGCGTCCCTGCGCCCCCATCTTCGGCAGCGACCTCAATGCGGGCTCGCTGGGCACGGCGCGACGCAACGCGCGGAGGGCCGGAGTGGGGGACAAACTGACGCTCGAGCGCCGCGACGTCGCCACTCTGGTCCCCCCGGTGCCCGGCCCTGGCCTGGTGGTCGCCAACCCACCGTACGGCAAGCGCGTGGGAGAAGCCGCAGACCTCCTCGGTCTCTACCGGATGCTCGGGGACGTCCTCCGCTCACGGTTCCGTGGATGGCGCGCGGCGGTGCTGGTGCCCGAGGAGACCCTCGCGCGGGCGCTGGACTTCCCGAGCCCGTCGGTCCACATCGTGGACAACGGCGGCATCCGCCTGGAGCTCCTGGTGCAGCAGCTGTAACGCCAACGCCACTCGCGCACGCGTCCGCTCGCGTGCGCTGAGCGAGCGCGCTTAGTCTCGCGAGCACCATGGCACCCGACACCGCCGGCACCGACAAGGCCCTGCAGCACTTCAAGGCGCAGCGAAACACGTACCTCGAGGACCTCGAGGCGCTCGTGCGCATCCCCTCCGTCTCCTTCGCAGGCTTCGATCCGAAGCACGTGCGCGCGTCCGCGGAGGCCACGGCGACGCTCCTGCGCAAGCGCGGCTTCGACAACGTCCGGCTGCTCGAGCTGCCCGGCGTCCACCCGTACGTCTACGGAGAGGTGCTGAAGGGCCCGGGCAAGCCCACGGTGCTCCTCTACGCCCACCACGACGTGCAGCCCGCGGGTGACGAGAGCGCCTGGACGAGCCCGCCCTTCGAGCCCACGCAGCGCGACGGCCGCCTCTTCGGCCGCGGCACGGCGGACGACAAGGCGGGCATCGTGGTCCACACCTCGGCGGTGGACGCGTGGCTCAAGGGCGCGGGAACCCTGCCGTTGAACGTGAAGGTCCTCATCGAGGGCGAGGAGGAGATTGGCAGCGGCCACCTGGCGGACTTCCTCAAGGCGCACACGAAGCTGCTCGCCTGCGACGCCATCGTTCTCACGGACACGTCCAACTTCGACGTGGGCCTGCCCTCCATCACCACGTCCCTGCGCGGGCTGGTGACGGTGGACGTGGAGGTGCGCGCGCTCGAGCAGTCGCTCCACTCGGGCATGTGGGGCGGACCGGTGCCGGACCCGGTGATGGGCCTGTGCAAGATGCTCGCGAAGCTGACGAAGGACGATGGCTCCATCGCCATCCCGGGCATCCTCGACAAGGTGAAGCCGCTCTCCGCCGACGAGCGTCGCTCCATCGCCGCGCTGCCTGAAGACGCGGAGACCTTCCGCCAGAAGGCGCGGATGCGGCCCGGAGTGGAGCTGCTCGGCGGCGGCCGCCACCCGTGGGAGACCAACTGGCGCCAGCCATCGTTGGTCATCAACGCCATGCAGGCCTCCAGCCGCAAGGACGCGCGCAACATCATCCCCGAGTCAGCCTGGGCGAGAGTGGGCGTGCGCGTGGTGCCGGACCTCGACCCGCGCGACGTGCAGCGTCGGCTCGTGGAGGCACTGAAGGCGTCCGTGCCCTGGGGGCTCGAGGTCCACATCTCCGAGGACCAGGCTGCGGGCTGGTGGTACACGGACACGGGCCACCCGGCCTTCAAGGCGGCCTTCCGCGCGCTGGAGGCAGGGTTCGGCACGCCGGCGGTGGCCATCGGGTGCGGCGCGTCCATCCCCTTCGTGGAGCCCTTCTCCCAGGGGCTGGGCGGCGTGCCCGCGCTGCTCATCGGCGTGGAGGACCCTTACACCAACGCCCACTCGGAGAACGAGAGCCTCCACCTGGGCGACTGGGAGAAGAGCATCCGCAGCGCCATCCACATCTACGCGGAGCTCGCGCGGGAGCTGGGCGGGAAGTAGGGCGCAGCCCCCAAGTCCCCTCACCCTGTCCCTGTCCCTGGGGGAGAGGGGAGAGTTGGGGGCGAGGGTGGGGGTGTCAGCTTGCCGGGGGCACTCCGCGCCCCGCGGCGGCCACCACGCGCACCTCGGAGCGCTCGTTCAGCGCGAGACCATCCCCGCGCTCCTCCGTCTCCGTCACCCGGACGACGTCTCCGCGGTGCAGGTGGAAGAAGGCCTCGTTGGCCTGCGTGCGGTGCTTCTCCTGCAGCGCCAGGCCCACGCGGCCCTCCGGCCCGCAGCCCATGTAGCGCTGGCGCCCCTTGCCCTCGAGCGACTCGGAGACGATGCGGTACACCTGCCCTGTGGGCGGCTCGCGCCAGGCCTCGGCCTTCGGTGCGAGCGCGAGGTAGCTCATCTTGAGCTCCTCCTTGTGGATGGATGCGGCGCGGGCGATGTCCTCCACCACCCGCGGTGGGCTCCACGGGCGCTCGGCGTGACACCAGTCGCTCGCCTTGAGGAGCGCGGGACAGTTGCCACGGTACAGGCACGGGAAGCGCACCGCGTAGCCGTGGCCGACCACCGCGTCGCGCAGCTCGAGCAGCGCGCGAGAGGTGTCCCGAAGGGCAGGCTCCAGGATGAGCAGCGTGCCCCCGGGCTTGAGCCGCTCGAGCAGCGACTCCACCAGCGCCGCCCGCTTCTGCACCGCGCCCGGGCCCGTGCCGTACAGCTCGTTGAGCACGTGCCCCATCGTGATGACGTCGTACTTCCCCTCCGGCGCAGGCTTGCCACCCACGGGGTCCCACTCGCGCGTGGCCAGCGCCTCTCCGGCCTCGGCGGCGAGCTCGCGCGCCAGCGCCAGGGCCTGCTTGCTGCGGTCCGCTGCCGTGACGTTGCTTGCCCCTGCGTCCATGGCCGCGAACGCGAGCGGTCCCGGTCCGCTGCCGAGGTCCAGCACCTCCCGGGGTCGCTCGGGGAGCTCGCCGAGCGCCTCACGCCCCTGGGCATAGGAGACCGGCCAGTAGAAGAGCAGGTAGGCGCCCAGCAGCTTCGGGTCGTCCATGTACCGCGCCCCGGCGAGCTTGCGCTCGCGCGTCAGGCCGAGGGACAGGGTGCGGACGCCTGAGGCGACCTCCCTGAGTTCCTGGGGCGTGAGGCGGTCCGCGGGGCCCTCCTCCCCTGGTCCGCGGTGCCACTGCCCACCCCGGCCCCCTCTCCCGGCCCCTTGTCGCGAGGCCCGCCACACGGCAATGAGCCGGGGCATCCAGCGCGCCAGGTCCCTGGCGTAGACGGTGGACTGGGGTGTGTGCACGTGAGGGTCCCCTTCGGGACGTGAACGAGGGCTCGCGGACGGGCGTCCCAGGAGTTATCAACGGGGCCGTTCATGATCTCCGTTCACGGCCTGCGCAAGTATTACCAGGTCCATCGGCGCGAGCCCGGTCTGAAGGCGGCGCTCCGCTCGGTCTTCTCCCGGCCGTCCAGCCTGGTGAAGGCCGTCGATGGAATCGACTTCGACATCCGCCCCGGCGAGCGCGTGGGCTTCCTCGGCCCCAACGGCGCGGGGAAGACCACGACCCTCAAGGTGCTCAGCGGTCTGCTCTACCCGAGCGAGGGCGAAGTGCGCGTGGACGGCCACGTGCCCCAGCGGCGGGAGGCGGAGTTCCTCGAGAAGATCATGCTGGTGATGGGCCAGAAGCAGCAGCTGCTCTGGGACCTGCCGCCCGCGGAGACCTTCGAGCTCAACCGCGCCATCTACGAGGTGCCCCTCGCGCAGTACCGGCAGACGATGCGGGAGCTGGACGAGCTCCTGGAGCTGGGAGAGCTCGTCACCAAGCCCACCCGTCAGCTGTCGCTCGGGGAGCGGATGAAGTGCGAGCTCGCGGCGGCGCTCATCCACCGGCCGCGGGTGCTCTTCATGGACGAGCCCACCATCGGCCTGGACGTCTCCATGCAGGTGACGCTGCGCCAGTTCATCAAGCGCTACAACGAGCAGACCGGCGCGACGCTGCTGCTCACCAGCCACTACATGGACGACGTCACGGCGCTCTGCCCGCGCGTCATCGTCATCGACAAGGGGCACCTGTCGTACGACGGGGACCTCAATGCGCTCGTGCAGCGAGTCCGCCCGGAGAAGCGGGTGGTGTTCCACCTCTCCACGCCGGTGGAGGCGGCGGCGCTGGTGGGACTGGGCAAGGTGGTGTCGCACGAGCCGGGGACCGCGGTCCTCCAGGTGGACCAGGGCGCGGTGAACGCCACCATCTCCCGCGCGCTGGCCACGCTGCCGGTGCGAGACCTCACGGTGGAGAACGCGCCTCTGGAGGAGGTCATGAGCGAGCTGTTCAGTCGCAGCCGGGCGGCGGCCGCCGCGGGGGCGAGCGCATGAGCCTCAAGCGCACCCTCACCGCCCTCCCCACGCTGCTGCGCGTGGGCTTCTCGGAGTCCCTGGCCTACCGGGCCGAGATGTTCATCTGGGTCCTCTCCACCACCATGCCGTTCGTCAACATGGCGCTCTGGAGCGCGGTGGCGGGGGGCGGTGAGGTGGGAGGCTACGACCGGGTGAAGTTCGTGGCGTACTTCCTCTGCACCTTCATCGTCCGGCAGCTCACCGGCGCCTGGGCCGCCTGGCAGATGAACTTCGAGGTCCGCACCGGGACGATGACGATGCGGCTGCTCCGTCCCCTGCACCCGGTGGTGGCCTATGCGATGGAGAACCTCGCGGCCACGCCGCTGAAGGTCGTGGTGTCCCTGCCCGTGGTGGCCATCGTGCTGCTCACGGTGGGACGGGAGGCGCTCGCGCACGACTGGCTCATGTGGGCCGTCTGGCCGCTCGCGATGATCGGCTCCTGGCTCATCACGTTCCTGGCCAACGTGTGCATCGGGACGCTGAGCCTCTACATGGAGCAGAGCCTCAAGCTGATGGACCTCTGGCTCGCGGCGTTCGTCGTGTTCTCCGGCTACGTCGTCCCGGTGTCCCTCTTCCCGGAGACGCTGCGCGCGGTGGTGGACTGGTTGCCCTTCCGCTACCAGATTGGCCTGCCCGTGGAGCTGATGACGGGAGTCCTCGGGCGGGAGGCGGCGGTACGGCTCCTCGTGCAGCAGTGGCTGTGGGTAGGGGTGCTGATGGTCCTCGGACACGTGCTCTGGCAGCGCGGGCTCAAGCGCTTCGGCGCCTACGGCGGGTGAGGGGAGGGGACACGTGCTTCGCTACCTTCGCCTCGCCACCATCCAGCTCCGGGCGTCCGTGCTGCAGTCCATGCAGTACCGCGCGGACTTCCTCCTTGACGCGGCGCTCAGCCTGTTCTGGCCCGGGACCGCCATCGTTCCACTCTTCGTCGCGTTCGGGTTGACCGCGTCCGTGAAGGGGTGGACCTTCCCCGAGTCGCTCCTGGTGGTGGGCTGGTTCATGCTGCTCCAGGGCATCCTCGAGGGGGCCATCAATCCCTCGCTGCTCACCGTGGTGGAGCACATCCGCAAGGGGACGCTGGACTTCGTCCTGCTCAAGCCGGCAGACGCGCAGTTCCTGGTGTCCACCTCGAAGTTCGTTCCCTCGCGGGTGGCCAACGTGCTCGCTGCGCTCGGGCTCTTCGCGTACGCGTTCTGGAAGATGGGACGGTGGCCTTCGCT
>JAKEEX010000191.1 GCA_022616315.1 Myxococcaceae bacterium | reverse complement strand
TCCAGCGTGGCCTCGTCCGTGACGCGCCGGCCCCCCACCATCTGCGGCGTGAGGCCCAGCCTCTTCGTCAGCTCCGTCGCCTGGGGCCCCGCACCGTGCACCACCGCCACCTTGATGCCCGCCTCCAGGAAAGCACGCACGGCACGTCCCACGGACTCGGCGAGGCGCGGGCGGTCCTGCGCCAGCTCCCCGCCAATCTTCACGACGAACCAGCGGCCCTTCGCCGCGGCCAGCGCGCTCAAGGCCACAGCCCCGGCTCCGCGAGCGTGGTCCGCTCGTCGAAGCCCATCATCACGTTGAAGGCCTGGATGGCCTGGCCCGCGCCACCCTTCACCAGGTTGTCGAGCGCGCTGAAGCACACCACGCGGCGGGTGTCACCCGTCACGGGGCCGAGCGCCCAGCCCACCTCCACGTAGTTGCCGCCCGCCACCGCCACCACCTCGGGCTGCCGTCCACCGCCGACCACGCGGATGAAGTGCTCGCCCGCGAAGCAGCGCTTCCAGACCTCCGCCAGCTGCTCGGACGTCACGGAGGCCGGCACGTTCACGAAGCTCGTGGAGAAGATGCCGCGCGGCAGCGGCGCGGACACCGGCACGAACTCCAGGCTGCAGTCCTTCGCGCCCGCCATGTGGAGCGTCTGGAGGATCTCCGGGATGTGCTGGTGCTCGAGCGGCTTGTAGGTGCGCAGGTTAGACGCGCGCAGCGGGTGGTGCGTGGTCAGCTGCGGATTGGCGCCGCTGCCGGAGGAGCCGGTGGCCGCCACGGTGTGGATGGGGCCCGTGAGCATCCCCGCGCGGGCCAGCGGGAGAAGTCCCAGGGTAATCGTGGTGGCGAAGCACCCGGGGCTCGCGACGTAGCGCGCCTTCTTGATGGCCTCGCGGTTCACCTCGGGCAGGCCGTAGGTGAACAGCCCCTCGACGAGCTTGTGCGGCGCGGGGTGCTCGGCTCCGTAGTACTTCGCGTACTGCTCGGCGCTGCGCAGCCGGAAGTCACCCGACAGGTCCACGATGCGCACGCCCGAGTCGAGGATGTCCATCACCACCTTCGCGGTGGTCTTGTGCGGCATGGCCAGGAAGGCCACGTCCATCCCCTGCACGGCCTTCACGGGCGGCAGCTCCTCGAAGGTGAGCTCCGTCAGCCCGGCGAGGTTGAAGTGCACCTCCCCCACCTTCTTGCCGATGTTGTCCGCCGCGGTGACGCGCGCCACCTCCACCTGCGGGTGGAAGAGCAGCCGCCGGAGGATCTCCGCGCCGCCGTAACCGGTGCCACCGATGAGCACTGCCTTCACGCGTGCCATGCCTGAAACGGCTCCTGGAAGAAGAAGAGGGCCTGAGGGAGCCCCGCGCAAAGATGGCTTCCCGGGGCGCCCGCCGCAGCGGCTTCTAGCGGAGATGGGGGAGGCACAGAAGGGCCGAGGAGGCCCGTCCCCCGTGGGACCGGGTGGGCCCTCGTCCCCCCTGATGGCCCCCGACTGCCCTTACTGACGCACCGCAGGAGGGCCGGTCCTGCTTCCAGGCCCCATTCCGGGATGTTATGTGCGCACACCCCCATGTTCCTCCTCCGCGACGTGCAGAAGACGGACCTCCCCGGCCTGAAGCGGCTGGCCGCGGTGCTCAACACCGTCAACCTGCCCAACAACGAGGAGACGCTCACCGAGCTCATCGACAAGTCGGTGAAGAGCTTCACGGGCAAGGTGAAGGACCCGTTCGAGCGCGAGTACCTCTTCGTGCTCGAGGACGTGCGGCACGAGCGCATCGTCGGCACCAGCCTCATCATCGCCCAGCACGGCACCTACGACGCGCCGCACATCTTCTTCGAGGTGAGCGAGCGCGAGCACTACTCGGCCTCCATCGAGCACCACGTCCGGCACAAGGTGCTCTCCATCGCCTACAACTACGAGGGCCCCACGGAGATCGGTGGCCTGGTGGTGGAGCCGCAGTCGCGCAGCGGCCCCAACAAGCCGGGCAAGCAGCTCTCCTTCGCGCGCTTCCTCTTCATCGCGATGAACCGGCGCCACTTCCGCGACCGTGTGCTCGCCGAGCTGATGCCGCCGCTCCTGCCGGACGGGCGCTCCATCCTCTGGGAGGCGGTGGGCAAGAAGTTCACCGGCCTCACCTACCAGGAGGCGGACCGCCTCAGCCGGCAGAACAAGGAGTTCATCAAGGAGCTCTTCCCCGCCAACGACATCTACTGCACGCTCCTGCCGGACCGGGCGCGCAGGATCGTGGGCGAGGTGGGCCCCGAGACGAAGGGAGTCCAGCGGATGCTCGAGCGCATCGGGTTCCGCTACGTGGAGCGCGTGGACCCCTTCGACGGCGGGCCGCACTTCGAGGCGCACACCCAGGACATCTCCCTCGTCCGCCGCTTCCGCACCGCGCGCCTCTCGCCGGAGGACCTCGTCAGCGACGGGGAGGACATGCTGGTGGGCGTGATGCGCGACTCGGGCCGCAACCGCTTCCGCGCGGTGCGCTGCCAGGTGCGCTTCGACGACCAGGTGGCGTCCCTGCCCGAGGAGGCACGCGAGACCCTCGGCGTCACCCCGGGCACCCGGCTCTCCTTCATCCCCTTCGAGTGACGGGCCGCAGCGCGCGAGGCCGCGCCGTCACGCTGCCCCTGCACCCTGGAGCCGCTCGAGGAGCCTGCTGAAGGACTCCCTGTCGGAGGCCTTCTCCAGCGCCACGTCGGGCGCCACAACGCCCTGGCGCACCAGCCTCTCCAGCGCCATGTCCATGGTCTGCATGCCCTGCGCCTGGCCGGCCTGCATGCGCGAGGCAATCTGGAAGGTCTTGTTCTCGCGGATCATCGCCGCGATGCCGGGGCCGCCCATGAGCACCTCGAGCGCGGCCACGCGTCCCTTACCGTCCGCCGTCTTGAGGAGCTGCTGGGCGATGATGCCCGCGAGCGACTCGGCGAGCAGGCCGCGCACCTGGGGCTGCTCGTCCGCGGGGAACGCGTTGATGATGCGGTCGATGGTGGCGGGCGCGCTGTTCGTGTGCACGGTGGCGAAGACCAGCACGCCGAAGCTCGCGAGCTGAAGCGCCAGCTTCATCGTCTCGTTGGTGCGCAGCTCGCCGATGAGGATGACGTCCGGGTCCTCGCGGCCCGCGCTGCGGATGGCGGAGGCGAAGGAGGCGGCGTGCGACCCGACCTCGCGGTGCGTGATGGAGGCGCGGATGGGCTCGTGGACGAACTCCACCGGGTCCTCGATGGTGAGCACGTGCGCCGCCCGCGTGCGGTTGATGTGGTGGACCATCGCCGCGAGCGTGGTGGACTTGCCGCTGCCCGTGGGCCCCGTCACGAGGACGAGCCCGCTCTTGCGCTCGGAGAGCTGGCGCACCGCAGGGGGGCAGCCGAGCTCGTCGAGCGTCAGCACCCGCGTGGGGATGACACGAAGGACCGCGGCCATGCCGGTGAGCTTGCGGAGGTAGTTGACGCGGAAGCGGGCCTTCGTGCCGTAGCCGTAGGCGAAGTCCAGGTCCCACTCCTCCGAGAACTGCCTCCACTGCTCGGGCGAGGCGATCTCCGAGAGCAGTGCCTCCATCTCGGGTGCGGTCACCTCCCCCTCTCGCAAGCTCACGAGCTCGCCGCGCACGCGGCCCATGGGAGGGGTGCCTACGGCCAGGTGGAGGTCGCTCCCGTTGCGAGCGAGCAGCGCGTCGAAGAGGGCGTGGATGCGTGCCATGTGTCAGTCCGGGTGGGTGCGGCGGCTCACTTCTTCCCGACGAGCGAGCCGACCATGCCGAGCACGTTGGGGCGGCGCTGCGCATCACCGGCCGCAGCGGCGGAGGGACCGGCAGGGTTCGCCACGGAGGGCCGGCCCTGCACCACCGCCGTCAGCTCGTCCGGGGACTCGGCGTACTCGCGCGCAATGGCCAGCGTCGTCTTCCCCGCGCGCACCAGGTCCACCAGGCTGTCGTCGAAGCGGACCATGCCCAGGCCCTTGCCGCGCTGCTGCAGGGAGGGAATCTGGTGCGTCTTCTCCTCGCGGATGAGGTTGCCCAGCGCCACCGAGCCGGTCAGGAGCTCGGCGGCGGCCACCATGCCCGTGCCCGCGGCATCCGGGAGCAGCCGCTGGCTGACGATGAGCCTCAGGCCCGTGGACAGGGACATGCGCACCTGCGCCTGGTCCGCCGGCGGGAACAGGTCCACGAGCCGGTCGATGGTCTTCGCCGCGCTCGGCGTGTTCATGGTGGCGAGCACGAGGTGGCCCGTCTCGGAGGCGGAGAGGGCCATGCGCACCGTCTCGGTGTCGCGCAGCTCGCCCACCACGATGACGTCCGGGTCCTCGCGCAAGGAGGCCTTGAGGGCGCTCGCGAAGGTGCGCGTGTGCACTCCCACCTCGCGCTGGCTCATCATCGCGCGCTTGCGCGGGTGGACGTACTCCACCGGGTCCTCCACGGTGATGACGTGGTGGGTGGTCTCCCGGTTGATGAGGTCCACGAGCGCCGCGAGGGTGCTCGTCTTCCCGGAGCCGGAGGGGCCGCTGAGGACGATGAGGCCCTGGTGGTGCTGCGTGGCCTGCGCGATGGACGCGGGCAGCCCCAGCGCGTCGAGCGTGGGGATGTCGCGCGGGATGATGCGAAGGCACGCCTTGAGGCCCGTCCGCTGGCGCACGACGTTGGCGCGGAAGCGACCCGCGGTGGGGTGCTCGAGCGCGAAGTCGCAGCTGCCCTCCCGCGCGAAGACGGCCTCCACGCGCTCCGGAAGCATGGCGCGCACCATGTCCTTCACGCGGTCCGCAGGGAGCACCTCGCCCTCCGGCGTGAGCACTCCCGCCATTCGCACGAGGGGCGGACGTCCGGCCACGAGGTGAAGGTCGCTCGCCCCCGCTGCGCGCGCCGCCTCGAGCAGCGCCGCCAATGCTGCCGCCGCGTCCACGCCGGCTCTGGCCGCATGGGTCGCCACCGAGGTGACACCCGTCGCAGGGCGCGCAGGGGGCACCGGGTGAGCCTCCGCGGGTGGCTGCGAGGACGGGCCGGCTGGAGCAGGCGCGCCCGTCGCGGAGGGCGAGGGCGGTCCCCCTTCAGCTCCTCCACGCGCAGGGGTAATGCGCACCTGGACGACGTCTGAGCGACGGAGCGCAGTCACGTCCACCGCACCCGCGGAGGGGCTCGTCACGCGCCACTGAACGGGCCGTCCTTCCTGGGCCGCGAGGTCTGGCGCCGCCGCGTCCTGGAGGAGCCGCTCGATGTCCACGGTGGTGAGCGCCTGCGTGCCGATGGCCCGGTGCACGCCGCCCACCTTGGCCAGCGGCATCCGCCCCGACGTGAGCACGACCTCCGAGACTCCGGGACGCGTGAGGAGCTGCAGCAACTGCTCGATGGGCTTCAAGGTGCGGCGTTCCTCACTGCGGTAGACGGGTGGAGCGTACGCGAGCCCGCGAGACGACTCCACTCCCACAGCTCCCCTCTCCCTCCGGGAGAGGGCCAGGGTGAGAGGGAGCGCTCACGCGTGTGTCACACCCACCGCCCAAGTGGGTCCGTCCATCCATACTCGCGCGGCGTCGTGACGACCTCGAAACGCTCGCGGAACCAGTCACCGCAGATGCGCAGCGCGTCCTCCCGCGTTCCGGGCTCGGTGAAGCCGCGCGAGGCGCGGGGCACCAGTCTCAGCGACGTCTCTCCCCGCAACCGCCTGCTGAAGGACACGGTCTCCGGCAGGCCGAGCTCGTCCTCGCTTCCCACGATGAGCAGGCTGGGCACCGGAAGCGCCTCCGCGGCAGGGCCCGCGAGCCAGGGTCGCCCACCACACGCGGCCACGGTCACTACACTGGGCGGGGCGCGCGCCCCGGCGAGGAACGACGCAGCCGCCCCCGTGCCGGTGCCGAAGAGTCCCACCCGGAGGTCCACCGTCTGCTCGTCCTGGCCGAGGAACCTGCAGGCGTCCAGGAAGCGGTCCGCGGCGCGCTCGAGGGCCTTCGAGTCCGCCACACCCCAGCCCGCGAGGATGCGCTCCTCCTCGATGCCCGTCTGGAGCCCGAGCAGGAGGACGGCCAGGTTCCACGTCGTCAGCTCGAGCGCCAGCGACTCCGCATGTGCGCTGTAGGTGGGGTTGACCGTGTCGTGGCCTGCCACCACGACGCCCTTCACCTTCTCCGGGACGAAGAGCTCACCTGTGAGAGGCCCACTGTCCTGGGGCAGCACCACCCTGCGCGCGAAGACCGGCATGCGTCCTCTCCTCCCGTCCCGAGGAGAAGATTGGGAGCGCGGGACGTCCGGGCCAGCGAGCCCCGGGCGCCGGACGAGGGGGAAGGAGGGGCCGCCCGTGAGCAAGCGGACAGGCGCCTTCCAGGCGCAGGCCCGGGGTTCTCGTCTCAGGACGCCTGGGGCTGAGCGCTCGGCGGCGCCTCGATGGTCGGCTCGGATGCTGCCCCCACGTGCCTGGCCGCCGCGGCGAGAGCCTCCTTCGCGCTCGCGCAGACGAGGAGGCCTTCGCGCTCGACCAGGCCCGCCTTCCGGAGAAGCGCCATCGGCTGGGGACGGACGTTGCTCAGAACGGCCAGGCACTCGTGCTTCCTCAGAGGTGCGAGGGCACTCTCGAGCGCGACGAGGCCCGTAGCATCCATGGCGTGGACGCCGTCCATGAGGAGGATGACGGCCTTCGTGCGCTCCGCCGCGATGTCCAGGGTCGCCATGGCCTTCTGCGCGGCGCCGAAGAAGAGCGGACCGGAGATCTCATACACCGAGACGCCCGCGGGAACGGGGCCGGGAAGGTCAGGGTGGTTCCCCTCCGTGAGCCGAGCGTGGGTGACCTCGGCCATCCGCCGCATGAACAGGAGCGCCGCGAGGACCATGCCCACGGCGACACCCACCACCATGTCGAAGAACACCGTGAGCCCGTAGCACGTCAGGAGCACCGCGACGTCACTCTTCGGAGCGACGCGCAGCGTGTGCACGAAGTGCTTCGCCTCCGACATGTTCCATGCAACCAGGAGGAGCAGCGCCGCGAGCGACGCCATCGGCAGGTAGCCGAGCAGCGGCGCGAGGACGAGCACCGCCACGAGGATGGCCAGGGCGTGCACCATGGACGCCACCGGAGACCGCGCGCCCGAGCGGACGTTCGTCGCGGTCCGCGCAATCGCACCCGTCGCGGGGATCCCACCGAAGAACGGGGTGAGGACGTTGCCCACGCCGAGCGCGAGGAGCTCCGCATCCGGGTCGTGTTTCGTCCGGGCCATGCCGTCGGCAACCACCGCGGACAGCAGGGACTCGATGGCCCCGAGCATCGCGACGGCGAAGGCACCGGGCAGGAGCGCACGGAAAGTCGCGAAGCTCAGCTCGAGCGCCTGTCCATCAGGCCCCCGCGTCAGCCAGGGGATCAGAGGAAGCGGCGGCAGCGGTGGAATCCCATCGATGACGACGCCGCTGAAGGTCGTGTGGAAGCGGCTCGCGATCGTCGCCACGTGGAAGCCGGGAACGAACATGCCCAGGGCGACCGCGACGAGGCCCGCGAGAGGCAGCGCCACCAGGGGCGCCGGAATCCGCCGCGTGAGCCTGGGGAAATACACCAGCACCGCGAGGGTCATGAGGCCGATGATGGGCTCCCACGCCGAGACGGTCCCTCGCGCCTCGGCCATGGCCACGACTCTCTCGAAGAAGTGCTCCGGATTGCTCGCGAGCGTGAGGCCGAAGAGGTCCTTGAGCTGGAGCATCGCGATGACCGTGGCGATGCCAGCGGTGAAGCCGGTGGTGACGGGGTGAGGAATGAACTGGATGAGGCGCCCGAGTCGGGCAAGCCCCATCGCGACGAGGATGAGGCCACCGAGAAGCCCGGAGAGAAGGAGCCCCGCCATTCCGAACTTCGCGTGGATGGGCGCGAGGATGACGATGAACGCGGCCGTCGGGCCCGTCACCTGGGTCCTCGAGCCGCCGAGTGCCGCGACGACGAAGCCCGCGACGATGGCCGTGTAGAGGCCGTGCTGGGGCGGAACTCCGACGCCGATCGCCAGGGCCATGGCGAGCGGCAGGGCCACGATGCCCACCACGACGCCCGCCAGGATGTCGCCTCTCAGGTCCTGGCCCGAGTAACCCTCACGGAGCACCGCCCTCAGCGCCGCCGCGGGGAGCTCCCTCAATGGGATGGCCGTACCAGCCGACTTGTAGCGCGTCCGAGCCATGCGTCGTCCTCATCGCCGATTGCCAGTCGCAAGCTCAGCACGACCACACCAAGCGCGCGAACCGATAGGGATACCGGAGAGGCAATGGTGCGACCATTCACCGCCAGGTCACATTCAATGCGCGAGTTGGCGGACGGCATAGCGGCTGCCTTGAATGTCCGTTACTCGGAGTTGCGTCCCTGTGTGTTGAGTTTGCAGTATTCAAGGCGGCCACTGGTCCGATCCATGTCTCCTTCCACGGAGTTCACCCTTGCGTCAGTGAACCATCCCAAATGGGCACGCCTAATTTTTGGGCCGCCGAGTCGGTCGCATAGGACTGTCACCAACTGCAAGCCAGGATGCGTCCTCCTTCTCTTCTTTAGCATTCGAACAACATGATCGGTGGCGCACCGGAATGCACCGCCTTATCCTTTTTTCTCAGGACATGGCTGTATTCTCGAGGGCACACAATCGTGAAGTGGACTTCTTCAGCAGCGGCTGTGACGATACTGGCGCTCAGCACCGCCTGTGGTGAGGAAGCGCCGCAGTTCCGAGCTGCAGACATCAGTCCGAAATGGGGAGACACCGAGGCGGTGCGCTCGACCCAGGCGGCTGATGATTTTGAATCGGAAACGAATGATGCCATCCCGG
>JAKEEX010000190.1 GCA_022616315.1 Myxococcaceae bacterium | reverse complement strand
CCTCGGCGAGCGTCACCGGGTCTCCTTCGCGCAGCGCGGCGAGCCCCGCCTCGAAGTCCGCGCGTGCACCGGCGGTGTCCCCCCGTCGCGCGCGCAGCTCGCCACGCAGGAGCAGCAGCTCCGGGTCCACCTCGGCTCCGTGCTGCGTCGCGAGTGCGCGGGTGAGGTCCTCCTCGGCCTCCGCGAGCCGCGAGAGACGCACCCGGGTGTCCGCGCGCCGCTGGAGCAGCCACGGGTTGTTCGCGTCCTCGGCGAGCGCGAGCGTCCAGTCGCGCTCGGCCTCCGCCAGCTGTCCGAGCGCCTCGTGCGACTCCGCCCGCTTCGTGTGGAGGACGAGCGGCTTCCGGTAGTCCGCCGCCTCCAGCGCATCGAAATCCCCGAGCGCCTCCGCGTGCCGGCCCAGCGCCGCGAGGGAGAGTGCGCGGTGGAGGCGCGCGGAGAGCAGACCCGGTGCCAGCTCCAGGGCACGCGAGTACCAGGGCAGGGCCTCGGCGTGCGCGCCGCCCCACACGCCGAGCGTCAGTCCCAGCTCGAGCAGGACACGGGCCTTCTGCGGGTGCGCGTCCGCGAGCTGGCGGATGTGGGAGAGCGCCTCCTCGTAGCGTCCGCCACGTCGCAGGCGGTCCACCTTGCGCAGCTGCTCGGAGAGCTCCGGGGGTACCGGCTCGCGGCCCTTGCGCTCCATGTCACTCCAGCACGGCCGGGCGCCCGGTGAGCGCGTCACGGAGCGGCTCGGTGTGGCCCATGCCGAGCTCGGCGGGGAGCTCCTCGGGACGGAAGAGGCGCGCCTCGCGGATCTCGAGCAGGTTCTTCGGCCCGTGCACCTCGTCCGTCACCTCGGCGAGGACGAACACGGTCACGGCGTGGAAGCGCCAGTCGCGGTCCGGCCGCGAGTAGACGCCGGTGACGGGGCCCACCTTGAGGGCGTGCACACCCGCCTCCTCCTGCAGCTCGCGGACGATGCAGTCGGAGAGCAGCTCGCCCCACTCGAGCGTGCCGCCGGGCAGCGCCCACTCGCCCGTATCCCCGCGGCGGACGAGCAGCACGCGACCGTCCGGCGTGCGCGCCACTGCGGCGATGCCCACCACCGGACGGCGCAGGAGGTGCCGCATCACCTCGTGCATGATGCCGGACAGGTGCTTGGGCAGGGACATCAGGAGGGAGGGGCGGGCCATGGCCCCTTGCGCCCTACACGGAGCGTACGCGGCGGGCAACTGTGCGCCATGTGGGTGCAGAGCGTTCCTGCGAGACACACCGCGCTGACAGGAGGTGGGGCCTGCTTTCTCTCTGCGTGGTGGGGACACCTATCCTCGGGAAGTCGGCCACACCAGGAGGAGCGAGATGGGGCTCTTGGGGCGTCTTCTGGGGAAGCAGGAGGGGGAGGAGTCCGTCCCCCTGGTTGCGAAGGAAGCGCTGGAGGAAGCGCTGACGTTCCAGGTGCTGCTGCCGGGCAGGCTCGCGGTGGACGAGCACGGGCTGGGCCGCGCGCTCCGTGCGTACGACGCGCCGATGGCGGAGGCGCGTGTGGAGCTGACGCAGGACGCGCAGGGGGAGGCGCTGCTCGGCCTGGTGGGGTGGGGACGCCACGTCATCCGGCTGGTGGGCTTCCACTCCGCCATTCCCGAGGCCGAGCTGGAGTGGTGCTACGGCCCTGCGCACCTCACGCGCGTGAGCGAGGCCCGCGTTCGGGAGCACCATTCGTACCTGTTGCTCCTGTACGCGGGTGACGAGGTGGACGCGCTCGAGCAGTCCGTGGCGCTCGCGGCGGTCGCGGGTGCTCTGGTGGTGTGCTCGGACGCGCTGGTGGTGCTGAACGAGGCGGCGCGAGCGGCGGTGCCGGCACGGATGCTCACGTCGGAGGGCGCGGGGGCGCTGGAGCGACTGCGGACGCGGGTGCTTCCGCTGCTTGAGCGCGCTTCGTCGTGAGCGGCTGGGCGTCAGGTGCCCATGTCCGTCATGCATTGAGGCCCCCGAGGCGGAGGCTACGCTCCCCCGCGCAGCCCCAGCCCTGAGGCGGGCGCCTCGGCACGCGTGTGACGGAGGCAGGGTCAGCGCAGGGCGGGCTCGACGCTGAGCCGCGTGACGGCGCCATGCAGCATGTCGAGCTGGCGCGGAACCCGCTCGAGCAGCGCGCAGGAGACGGGGTCGTCCGCGGGCTGCGGCTCCGGCAGGGATGGGAGCGGGGGCGGAGGGCGGCCTTCTCGCAGCGAGTCGGCGAGCACGTCGAGGGCGCCGCTCGCCCCCTGCGCGAGCTCTGGCAGCACACGTGAGGCGTGGGTCTCGGCCCGCTGCTCGCCCAGTGCGGTGACCGCGGCGGCGAGGCAGCGTGAGTAGGTGAGCACCGCCATCCCGGGCTCCAGCTGCTGCGGCGGGCCATGGAACTCGGCCAGGAGCCGCTGGAAGGAGGCCTCGGCCTCCAGCAGCGCGAGGCCGAGGTTGCGCCGTGCGGCACCCACTTCCATCGCGCTGCTGCTGCGGCTCGCGGCGACCTGGCGCAGGTAGTCCCCGTCCGCGCGCAGGGCCGCGGCCGCGGCGTCCGGGAAGCGACGGCGCTCCGGGCTGGGCCAGAGGAGCCAGGCCCCCGCCAGCGCGAGCGCACAGGCCAGCAACACGCCCAGCGCGCGCGACCCGGCAACGGTCCAGTCCCCGTAGTGCAGCGTGACGAGCAGCAGGTAGTCGGGCGTGAGGAGGACCTGGAAGGCGCCGAAGTTGAGCGGGAGGATCGACACGGAGGTCGCGGTGAGCACCGCGATGACGGCGAGGACCGCCCAGGGGGAGTTCAGGGTGGTAGCGATGGCCGCGGCCAGGCTCGCTCCGAGCAGCGTGCCCACCACCCGCTGCAGGGCGCGCTCCTCAGTGCTGGCCGAGTAGGGCTGCAGGATTCCGATGGCCGAGAGGACGACCCAGTGCGCCTGCCCCAGGCCCAGCGCATGCGTGAGCAGGAGCGCCGCCGAGGCCACCAGCCCCGCGCGGAGCGAGTGCCGGAGGACGAAGGAGTGGGGGTCGAGGTGGTCGCGCAGGGGCCCGAGCAGCGAGCGCGCGCGAGACTCCCGGGGCTCCACGACGGGCCAGCCCAGCTGGGAGATGGGGTCACCGTGCAGCAGGCCCGCGGCCGTCTCGTGGGCCAGGCCCGAGTACTCGCGCAGCCTGGCGAGCAGCTCGGCGATGGAGGCGGACTGGAGACTCTCCCGCGGGCGGATGGTCGGTGGCGCAGGGGGTGCAGCGCTGCACACCGGGAGGCGCTTCCCGGGTGCGCTCACACGACCCACATTGCGCTGGCTCACGAGGGCCTGCGCCACCCACCGCGCCATGGCCGCATACGCCTCGCACAGGCGCGCCACCCGCTCGCGCTCGGGCTGCAGGTGGACCTGGTGCGAGGCCACCTCCATCGCCTGGGTGAGGGCGAAGAGCACCCCGAGCATCGGCTCGGTGAGCTCGAGCAGGACGAGCAGGTGCTCCCCCCTCCTAGACTCACCCGGACGGCCGAGCCGGGTCGCCGCAAGCGTGGCGCGGGCCTCCTCGATGGGCCGCTGCACCTGCGTGTGCCGCGCCGTCGTCACCGTCCACACCTCGTGCGTGGCGGCCTCGCGTGCACGCAGTGCCAGCTCCTCCGCGACGTCCGCGAGCGCGTGGTACACACGGGCGATGTCCTTTCGCACCGGGCGGTAGGGACGCAGGGGCCAGAGCACGAGTGCCTGCGCCATGGCCCACAGGCCGCCGAGCAGGAGCGCACCCCCTCGCGCAGCCGCCGCCTCCAGCCCCACCTCGTGCGCACCGAGCGAGGCCACGAAGATGACGGCCAGCTGGCCTCCCACTCCGCCCTCGACCTCGCCGTAGCAGCGCATGAAGCTGGCAGCGGTGACACCGAGCAGCAGCAGGAGGGCATCCATCCAGGGGCGGCCACCCAGTGGAGCCGCCAGCGCTCCCACCACCGCTCCGAGCACGGTCACCGTTCCCATCACCTTCGCCCGCGAGCGGTAGGAGCCTCCCCTGTCCGCGAGGGTGACGAGGAGCCCGGTGAGGCCCGCCCAGCCGGCCTGCGGAACGCCCAGGAGAAAGGCGACCGCCAGCGGGAGAGTGGTGGCGAGAGCCGCCCGGAGCCCGGCCCAGAGTGCGGGCTTTCCAGGCTCCAGCCGGAAGAGGGCCCGCACGTGGCGCACGAGGCGGTGCATCCGAGGGATGGGGGAGAAGCGCATCCGAAGGACGGGGGAGAGCGGTGAGACCCACGATGTGGCAACGAATCCGCGGAGGTGACACCCACCCTCCGGGGGAGCGAGCACGGCAGGCCACGTGCTGTCCGGGCACGCCGCGGAGCGCTTCTCGCGGGTGCCTGTGCGCGTGCTGCAGCCGCTCTTGCGGCCGCAAGTGGTGCAACCCACGGCGGTCAGCCTGGAACACCGCCGACCAGCCCGACAGGAACCCGCCCCCCCACGGCCTCGATCACCGCGGTCGCCGCGGCCGGTCCCAGACCGCGGTAGAGCTCGATCAGCTGCACGCCGCCTTCGACCAGCTCGTCAGGCGGTTCGCTCCGGATGGGGAGAACGACGAGGATGCAGGCCCGTGAGCTCCGGCCCCCACCCTGCCCTGACCGCCGCCCCTGCTCTTCGGACAGGACTGCGTCCCCTGCTCCGGCTCGCCTGGCCCATCGTCATCTCGCGCTCGACCCAGGTGATCATCGGACTGGGGGACGCGCTGATGGTGGCGCACCTCGGGGAGAGCGGGCTCGCCGCCACGAGCGCCGGCGCGTTCAACACGTACGTCTTCCTCATCCTGCCGATGGGCGTGGTGTTCATCGTCTCGAGCTTCGCCTCGCAGCTCTTTGGCGCGGGGGACCACGCGGGCGCGCGCCGCTACGGCTTCTATGGGCTCGGCGTGGCGCTGCTCACCCAGGTGCTCTGCCTCGCCCTGCTCCCCGCGGTGCCCGCGCTGCTCGGGCTGCTCGAGTACGACGCAGAGGTGCACCGGCTGATGAGCCGGTACATCGTCCTGCGGCTCCTCTCGGGCGGTGCCGCCATCGGCATCGAGGCGCTCGGCAACTACTACGGGGGACTGGGCAACACGCGCCTGCCCATGGCGGCCAACGTGCTCGCCATGGCGCTGGACCTCGTCGGCAACTACGCCCTCATCGGCGGCCACCTGGGCGCACCCGCCATGGGCGTGGACGGCGCTGCGCTCTCCAGCACCCTCTCCACCTTCCTCGTCTTCGCCCTCTTCGCCGGCGTCTTCCTCGCCGAGGGCCGCCGGCTGGGGCGCGTGGTGCCCCGGCTCCACGTCCGCGAGTTCGTGCGCATGCTGCGCTTCGGCCTGCCGTCGGGCTTCAACTGGTTCTTCGAGTTCTTCGCCTTCAACTTCTTCGTCAACGTGGTGCTCGGGGGGCTCGGGACCACGGCGCTCGCCGCCTTCATGGCGGTGCTGCAGCTCAACTCCGTCGCCTTCCAGCCGGCGTTTGCGCTGGCGAGCGCCGGGGCCATCCTCGTGGGCCAGAGCATCGGGGGTGGGCGCAAGGACGAGGTGCCGCACCTCGTGCGCCTCACCTTCGGCGCATCGGCCTTCTGGCAGGTCCTGGTGGGCGTGGCCTACGTGCTCGTGCCGGGGCTGCTCCTCGAGCCCTTCACCACGGGAGGCCCCGGCGCACGAGCCTTCGTGGAGGTGGGGACGCGCATGCTCCTGCTCACCACTGCCTGGCAGCTGCTGGATGCAGCGGCCACCACGCTCGCCGAGGCGCTGCGGGCCGCGGGCGACACCGCCTTCACGCTGTGGGCGCGCGTGTTCATCGCCTGGGCGCTCTTCGTGCCGGGCTCCTACGTCAGCGTGCGCCACCTCGGCTGGGGGGACGTGGGCGCGGTGTCGTGGGTGGTGCTCTACCTGGGCCTGCTCGCCGCAGCGCTCTTCGTGCGCTTCCGCAACGGACGCTGGCGCGACATCGAGCTGGTGGAGCAACCCGTGGTCTGAACGCGACGACCTGGAGCCGCTACCGCCGGGACTCCCCCTCATGCAGGCGGCTCATAAGGCTCCTCGTGCGTTGACGTGGACGTGGACGTGGACGTGGACGGCGACGTGGACGGCGACGTGGACGCAAGGCGGTCCCCTGCGCGAAGCAGAGGCAGCGCCACGTGCAGCGTCGATCCGGCGCCCGGCGTGCTCTCCGCCCAGATGCGTCCACCGTGGCGCTCCACGATGTCGCGGCAGATGTAGAGCCCCAGCCCGAGCCCGCCGTAGGACCGGGCGGAGACGTTGCGCGCCCGGAAGAAGCGCTCGAAGAGCAGCTTCTGCTGGTCCGCGGGAATCCCGAGCCCCCGATCGGACACGGACATGTGCGCCTCCTCGCCCTGCACCTGCAGCACCACGCGGACGGGTCCTCCGAGGGGGCTGTACTTGATGGCGTTGTCCAGGAGGTTGGCGAGGACCTGCTCGAGGCGGGACCCGTCCCCGCGTACCCAGATCTCCTCCTCCGGTACCTCCACCACCAGGGGATGCTCCGCGCTCTGCGAGGCGAAGCTGGCGGAGACGTCCTGCACCAGCTCCTTGAGGGGCGTTGGGGCCAGCTGCAGCGGGAGGCGGCCCGAGGCCACCCGGGAGGAGTCGAGCAGGTCGTAGATGAGCGCCACGAGGCGTCCCAGGGAGTTGCGCACCCTGTCCACGGCCTTGACGTCCACCTGCTGGCCGGCCTGCAGCCTGCGCTTCATCGACTCCAGCTGGAGCGAGAGCGGGGTGAGCGGTGTCTTCAGCTCGTGCGAGACGATGGTGAGGAACTCGTCCCGGGCCCGGACCGCGTCCTGCTGCTCGCGGTGGAGATGCGCGCGCTCGACCGCGAGCGCGCACCTGCGTGCGAGCTCCTCGGCAAGCGCGCGGGCCTCCTGGCCCGAGCGACGGAGGGGGGAGCCACTGAAGAGGACGAGCTGGCCGAGCCCCCGCTCGCGGCCCCGAAGCGGAACCACCAGCAGGGAGCGCGGGCCGAGCGTCTCCAGAACCCATTGCTGGGTCCGCTCCGCAGGCACGGACGCGAGCTGCTCCTGGAGCCACCGTTCCAGCGCGGGGTCGACGTGCGCGACTGCCGCGGGCGTCATCACTCCGTCGCCGCGGTCGAGGAGGATGGCACAGCCGTCCGCGAACTCGGGCACCACCCGGTGGGCGACGCGCGCCAGGCTCTCCCACTCGTCCAGCGACTCGCTCAGCAGCGCGCTCGAGTCGGCCAGCAGTGCCTGCTCGTGCGCCGCGCGGTGTCGCTCCTCGAGGGCCGCGGCGAGCACCAGGCCGCAGATGCTGCCCACCGCGAGGAAGGCCTGCGTGGCGATCAACTCCTCGTGGGGCGTGGCAGCCAGCGGTGGGAAGAAACCGGCTCCGTGCGCGATGTGCCAGCCGGTGATGGAGGCCGTCAGCGCGACCACGGCCGCGACGCCAGGCACACCGAAGCGCAGCGCCGCCCAGAGGAAGAAGGGGAAGGTGGAGTAGGAGGCGAGCAGGAGGTTGAAAGGGGGGCGAGACGCGTGTCTGCACGAGGCGCCAGCTCACCCAGGCCACCACTCCGAGGAGGACCACGGCCTCGAGGACGACCGGCAGGAGCCTCCGCTGCGGCTGCTGGAGACGGGGCCGCGGGGCGCGGATCGTGAGGAAGAGCGGGCCCACCAGGAGCACCCCGAGACCGCTGCTCACCCACCACTTCCACCAGTCGATCAGGAAGTTGCCCCCGAGCAGGCGGGCCGACACCGCTGCACCCACCACCGCGCCTGCCATGGGGCCCACCATGCCAGCCAGGGCCACGAAGCCGAGCACGTCCCGGACGTGGGCGAGCGTGCGCGGAGCGTGCAGGAAGCGGAGCATGAGGAGCGCTCCGAGGAGCGGCTCGACGGTCGCCGCCAGCCCCCACCCGAGCGCCACGGGGAGGGGGAGACCGAACAGGAAAATCTCCACCGCCGCACCTGCCAGGAAGCCGAGGGCGAGCGCGGGCCACTGCCGCCGCGGGGAGCGCAGCAGCGCGGCGAGCGCGAGGCCGCTCGGTGGCCAGAAGGAGGAGATGTGGCCCGGGCCCAGGACGAACAGCCACTCGCTCACCCGCCGCAGGGCAACGTACGCCAGCACCAGGAGGGCCACCTTGAGAAGGATGGCGAGCCGCCGGGTGGGAGTCTCTCCTGGCCACACGTCCCCCAAGGCAGGACGGACGGCCTGGCCGCAGCCTCCCTGTGTGGGCGGGCCGCCTCTTCCGAGAAGGTATCCATTCCTCCGGTCGCAGGCCCCGCCGTCGGGCAGGGCCTGGGGGCCACGGGGCGAGGAGCGGGCGTTGAACTCCGGAGACGCGTGTGACCGTGGAGCTCGCGCGCCCCGGCGGAACCTCTGGTAAGCATCGGCCCCGGACCATTCGGTCCAAGCTGTTCGGAGGGGGTCCCGATGCGTCTGCGCTGGCTCGTGGTGTTCGTCGTCCCTGCATTTCTTGCGGGCTGCGGGGGCAACCCGGCGTCCGAGGCGCTGGCCAGCTTCGAGCCAGCGGCCCTCTCCACGGATGAGGACGTGCGCGCCTTCGCCAGCGCCAGCGCGCCCTCCATCTACATCACCTCGAATCTCCCCTACTCCCTGCTGGGCCTGTCCGGAGGCGGTGGGACGGCGGACCCCAACTGCCCGAAGAAGACGGAGGAGGGCAACACCACGCGGCTGACGGGCGACTGCACCGACAGCAACGGCGTCAAGTGGGTGGGGACGCTCGTCGAGGAGCTGGAGGCCGCGGGCTCGGACACCGGCCGCATCACCTACGACGGCTTCGGCTTCCAGGAGACCGTCCAGTGCAACGGCCAGTCGGGCCAGGCCCAGAGCGTGTTCCGCGGCAAGATGAGCGTGAGCGGGACGCAGACGCAGAAGACCTTCGAGCTGGACCTGCGCATGGACGTCACCGGCCTCGACGCGGAGAGCTGCACCGAGAAGACGACGTCCGCTGCGTGGGAGTACCGGGGCACCGTCGAGGGTGACACCCTGGGGGGCGGCGGGCGGCAGACGTGGAGCGGCTCGGGACGGGTGGGCTCCTCCGAGCATGGCGTGGTGACGGTGGAGACGAAGGACGAGGTCCTCGACCCCTCGGTGTGCGACTCCGAGGCGCTCTCCGGCACCACCACCCTCGTGTCCGGCTCGCACACCGCGGTCCTCACCTATGACGGCCAGACCGACTGCGACAATGCCTCCACCGTGCAGTGGAGCCTCGACGGCCAGGCCCGGGGCGAGCTGAGCGGCGTCAGCTGCTCTGCCGCGAGCGGCCCCGCCGCCGCCTCCTGGGCCTTGTTCAGCGTTGGCGCGCTGGCCCTCCTGCGGCGCCGCGCGCGGCACTGAGGCTCTAGGTTCCCCCTCTCCGGAGTCCCTCTCCGGCCGCCAGGGCGAGCTGCCCGGGGCCCTCGCATGGGCCCTACGAGAGGACTGCGATGGCGGCAATCTCGACGAGTTGCCGCCGCAAGCCCGGCCCTCCCGCGCGTCGGGAGCAAGGAGCGCTCCCACCGCTGCTCTCCCCCGGGTGACGTGGCGAAGCGAGGGGAGGTCGCTCACGTCGCGCAATCAGAACAGGAAGGACCAGCCCACCTGCGGATACAGCTGGACCGGCGCCTGCGCCGCGAACTGGCCCCCTCCCATCCCCAGGGGGAAGCGGACCTCGAGGGCCACGCGCAGGTTGCGGAAGAGGGACAGCTCCGGGCCGGCGAGCAGCGACAAGCCCCCGAAGTCGCCAAGCTCCTGCGCAGCCGACGTGAAGCCCATCATGTAGCCCAGGCTGACGCCGCCGAAGAGCGAGAAGCCCACCGGCCCGGTCACGGGCTCCCAGCGCCCGAGCGCGGTGACGTCCAGGCCCAGCGCGAAGTCTGCTCCGGTGACGGCTCCCAGGGGCATGCCCAGGCGTCCGCCCACCCAGAAGTTGTCCGCCACACGCCGCTCATACCCTGCGCTCGCCACGAGGAGCGAGAGCCGGATGGCGTGCACCGGCCTCTCCGTGTTGCTCGCCAGCGTCACCGGCATGCCTCGCGCCTGCTTCAGCTGCACCGCCAGCTCGCGTGCGCTGGACGCCAGGAAGTCGAGCAGTGTCTGCTCGTCACCCACCTGGTCCGAGAAGCCCGCCAGGGCCTGGCCCGTGCTCGCGTCCACAATCTTCAGGTTGATGCCGTAGCGGTCGCCGAAGCGGCCCACGCTGCCGAGGACGAGCCCGTCCACGCCGAGTGCGCCGGAGACCTCCACCAGACAGGAGGCGGAGGCGTCCGCGCAGCCGAGGAGCTGCTTCTGCCTCTCGAAGCCGAGCAGCGCCGCGACCTCGGTCTTGGTGGTGACGTGGATTTCCCCCTGCTGCGACAGCTGCTGGGAGAAGTAGTCGTTGAAGAAGTCGGCCTCTTCGCTCGAGATGTTGACGCCGCTGAGGCCAGGGGACGCGAGGCGCACCGTCTGCGGAGGCTCGGCGGAAGGGCCAGCCGCGAGCACGAGGGCGAGGAGGAGGGAGTGCATGCGGTGGAAACCCTACGCGGATTCTGTTTCTCGCGTCGAGACGGCGGCGAACATCCGCACGTCGGTGAAGCGCCTGCGCTTCAGGGCGCGAAGAGGAAGAGCTCCTGGATGGACCACCAGCGGTTCCGGGAGTGCCGCAGGTGGGGCGGGTTGAGGGAGACGCACGGCGCGTACCCTACGAAGGGCGCCTGGTGCGTGTCTCGCGCGGAGGGCTCCCTCGCCGGATCACGCCCCCTGGTGGTCGAGGAAGCGGGACGCCGAGACGAAGCACGCGCAGGTGAAGGCAACGAACGCCGCCGCTTGCCAGCCGAGCACCGCGGGCTCACCGAGTCCGATGGTCGCGAAGCGCAACACGTCCACGTGCCAGGTGATGGGATTGCTTACACGTCATCTTCCATGACAGGTTCGAACGACATGCGTCAGGACCGATGGCAAAACGTCGTCCACGCCGCATTCCTCCTCGAGGAGGGGCTGGCGCCTGTGTCGGGCAGCGCCGCTGCCTCGGAGGAGCGCCTGCGCCGGGTGCACGCGATGCTGGACAGCCTCCTCGAGGTGTTCCCGGCGACCATCGATCCGGTGGAGGACTTCGAGGGGTTCGCGGTGCGTCGGCTCGTCCAGTCGCTTCAGCGCGCGCTCTGAGGCTGCCCTGCGGCATCGCTCCAGCGCAGTGCGCGCTGGTGAACAAAGGAATCGTCAACTATCAGGCGTGTGACGGGAAGCGGGTGCGCCCGAGGAGAGAGACGGATCTCCCCGGCGTGCTCCAGGGGCTCGGCGCGGTGCCCGTCGACCCCCCTGTTGAACCCAAGACGCGCAGGGCCCTTCCCTTCTTGGCCCCGAAGTGTCAAATCAGGAGGGCCGCTCACACCGTGAGGCGGGCTCCCGGCGCATTCCATCGCACTGGGCGAAGAAAGAAGACGAAGAATGGCGACTGGTACCGTGAAGTGGTTCAACGATGCGAAGGGCTTCGGATTCATCACGCAGGATGGTGGGGGCGAGGACCTCTTCTGCCACCACACTGCGATTCAGACCGAGGGCTTCCGCAGCCTGGCCGAGGGCCAGCGCGTGGAGTTCGACGTGGCCCGCGGCCCCAAGGGCCTGCAGGCGCAGAACGTGCGTCCGATTTGATGCACGTCTGAGCCGATTCACGTCCCTGGCGCGTTGAGGCTCACACACGGGGGCCTGTCTCCGACGAGGAGGCAGGCCCCTGGTGCTATTCCGGGGTCAGCCGCCGCTTCCGTACGGGCGCGTGATGATCTCGAGGTTGTGGCCGTCCGGGTCGCTCCAGTAGACGCCGCGCCCTCCGTCGTTGTGATTGATGTGGCCGGGCTGCTGGTGGAGGGGATCTGCCCAGTAGGGGAGCCGACGCTCGCGGATGCGGCCGAAGATCTCGTCGAACTCCGCTTCACTCACGATGAAGGCGTAGTGCTGCCGGGGGATGTCGCCGTCGGCGCGCATGAAGTCGAGGGTCACGCCGTTGTCGACCTGCACGCCGTAGAACGGGCCGAACCTGCTCGGTGTCCCGCGTCCGAGGACCTCCGCCAGGAACGTGGCCGAGGCCCACGGATCACGGGCCCGGACGATCGTGTGATTCAGCTCGATGGACATGGTGCAATGGGTAATGCGCGCGGGACGGGCTCCGCAACCTCGATGAGCCGACGCGGCTCCCACCGCGGGCTGCACATGACACCTCCGTGATTCTCGACCGAGCGCTCGTTTTGACGCTCCAGCTCCCGCTCCTCATAGTGGCCAACGCCGTCGACCAATCGATCGATTGGGTCTCGTCGGTCAACGCCACGAACCGAGGGGGTCGTCGTGAAACAGGCCGTTCGTCTCGTTACCATCGTCTCACTCCTCGCCGCGACATGTGCCCTCGCGGACGAGAGCGGCACCATCCGCGGAACCGTCCGGGCCAAGGACTCGAAGGGGCCTCTCCCGGAGGCCACCGTCACCGTCACGGGGACGGACAAGGTCGTCTCCACGGACGAGGAGGGTCGCTTCGAAATTACCGG